>DCGV01000061.1:0-12162 GCA_002314725.1 Bacteroidales bacterium UBA1769 | reverse complement strand
TCCCGGCCTTGCTCGCAGCTCTCTGTCATCATATACCACTGATATTTGACAAATAACTTGGCCATATTCATAATCATAATGATATGGTCAAGTGTTTAAATATCCACTTGTCCAATATTTGACCGATATTTAAAAACAGCATTTTTGACACTAATTAGGTAAATGTTTATATTATTTTGTATATATTTGATGCTGCAAGCAATCATCTCAAATAATGAATGACAAAAAACTCAATGTCCTAGACCTATTTTGTGGTTGTGGCGGACTCTCTAAAGGCTTTGAACAAGCTGGGTACAACATCGTTTTAGGTGTAGATAATAATGTCTCTGCATTAAAAACATATGTCTACAATCACAAAGGCAGTAAATCATTAAATGCCGATTTATCGAATCCTGACACATTCGATATTATTGACGACTTAACTGTTGATCATAAAATTGACATAATTATCGGTGGACCACCTTGTCAAGGTTTTAGTCTTACAGGGCCAAGACAATTTGACGACCCTAGGAACAAACTTTATCTTGCTATGATAGAGACTGTTCGAAGGTATAGGCCAAAGGCTTTTCTAATTGAGAATGTTCCAGGAATGGCTACCTTATATAACGGTGAGGTCAAGAACGAAATCATACGTCGGTTTACAGAGATGGGCTATAATGTTAATTCTCAAATAGTATGCTCTGCCGATTATGGCGTTCCTCAAATTAGAAAAAGGCTTGTTTTTGTTGGCCTATTGAAAAGTTGCGAAAAATTTGAATTTCCAGAGCCAACACATAGTCCACAGAATTACGTTTCTTGCGAACAAGCTATTGGCGATTTACCAAGTCTAGAAAATGAGTTAGGAGAAGAAACATCCAATTACTCAATATCTCCATTAACCGAGTATCAGAAAAAGATGAAAGGAAATTGCTCTGTATTACACAACCATGTTGCAATTGATCATAAACCATTCGTCAAAGAAGTCATATCTATGGTTCCCGATGGAGGAAATTATAAGGATCTTCCTCCTGGAATTGGCGAGAGTAGGAAGTTCCATATGGCTTGGACAAGGTATTGTAGCAATAAACCGTCACGGACAATAGATACTGGTCATAGGAATATTTTTCACTATAAATATAACCGTTGCCCCACTGTTAGAGAAAGTGCCCGATTGCAGTCTTTTCCAGATGATTTTGTTTTTCTTGGTAACAAAACCGAACAAAATCGGCAGGTTGGGAATGCCGTCCCTGTGTTAATGGCAGAAGCAATAGGGAAACAAATGCTGAAGTATATAGATGAAAAATAGAATGCTAAATACTATTGATCTATTTGCCGGATGCGGCGGATTAATGGATGGCTTCCAACAAGAAGGTCATTATAACACTATTGCTTGTGTTGAGTGGGAAAAAAGCCCATGCGAGACTCTTGCCCATCGTCTTATGTCGAAATGGAACCATAATAATGCCGCTCAGGAAGTAATTCGTTTTGATATTCAACGAACCGAGGAACTATTTCAAGGATATGATGATCCAGAATATGGTAAACATGTTGGGTTAGACAAACTCGTTAACGGGAAGGATGTTGATATAATTATTGGCGGACCCCCTTGTCAAGCATATTCACTTGCTGGAAGAATAAGAGACGAACACGGCATGAGAGATGATTACCGGAATTACTTATTTGAGAGTTATGTTAAAATAGTAAATCATTATAAGCCAAGATATTTTATTTTTGAAAATGTTGTAGGCATGTTGAGTGCTTCTCCGGATGGAACGCCAATAGTAGACAAAATCCACTCATCCTTTAAGGCTGCTGGGTATGAAGTTCTATCCGATTTCAAAAATGCGCTCTATGATGTATGTGAGTTTGGTATCCCGCAACATAGGAAAAGGGTAATAATACTCGGTGTGCGCAAAAATTCTTTTAAGGATGAGAAAACAGCAAGTGATATATTGGACTACTTCTACAACAAAGAAATTCCTTCATTTCGAACATCTCCCAAAACAGTATCTAACGCTATAGGTGATTTGCCGAAGATTTATCCCGCAAAAGAAATTGTTAAGGAAAACGGAAGGAAATACTCCCATATTCCATGTTCTGCCACAGTAATTGCCAATCATGAACCAAGGTTTCATAGTGAACGAGATATTGCTGTATTTAAAAAACTAGCTGATGACATAAAAAGTGGCCGCAATGAATATGTAAGCATTGAAAGCCTTAAATCCCTCTATACAGCTATTACAGGCAAACAAAGTAATATTCATAAATTTTATGTATTAAGAGAGAATGAGCCTAGTAACACCATTCCAGCTCATTTGTACAAAGACGGCCTTAGGCATATTCATCCTGATCCCGAGCAGGCAAGGTCAATAACAGTTAGGGAAGCTGCGAGATTGCAGACATTCCCTGACGACTTTATTTTTACAGGTCCAATGATGGCTCAATATAAGATGATTGGCAATGCAGTTCCTGTAGATTTTGCTAAAATGATAGCCAAAGCTTTACACAATACCATTAAAAAATTCGAAAAAAATGCATGAGTATTATCTAAAAAAACTCGGTAGCCAGGAGATGGGCTCACCAAGCATAGGACCTAATGGTAATACTGTATATTCACGAGGTCGCTATATCTACATCTCAAAGGATCATGATGGTTTCTTTCCTCATTTATCTGAAACAGTATTGAATGACAAAGCAATTATTAAGCTTTCTATGCCATTCTCAAATAGTCTGATTTTTGCCACATTTGGATATCATAATTCTGGGCGTATTGATACTGTATTCACCGATGGCCAAGGAAGAAACGAATTACGATTATATCTTAATAACCAGCTTGATCAAGATAAAGAGTACTTCCATCCAGGGGAGATTGTCGTTTTCCATAAGATTCAAATTGAAGGGTCTGATATATACGTTGTTTATATTTTTAAACCAACAGATATAGCATACAATGACCTATTATCCCTCATTGATAGGAGAAAGGGATTTGCTTTAATTGATTATCCCCTAGAGTGCATCAGTGGCACAAGGATAATAGGCCAACCAAATGCGGAGATGACCGATAGCGTTATTCGAGACGTTGAGGAAAGTCAACAGCAAATAATTGAAAACGATGACGAATATACAGCAGAGGAACTTGCTTTAGGTGCAGGAATTTTCAATTCAAATACATTCAGTGATATTGTTATGCAAGTATATAATTACAAATGTGCTGTCACACAACGTGTAATTAGATGTCATAACCTTTCGAATCTTGAAGCCGCACATATAAAACCGCGTGCTCACCATGGCTTATTTCTACCATGTAACGGTATTGCAATGTGTCGTGATATGCATTTTGCCTTCGATAAAGGTTTCTTTACAATTGACAATCATTATAGAATTGTCGTGCATCCAGATGTTCTTATTACGGAATCTTACCTTAATGAGTATAATGGACAACAGATTTCCCTTCCAGCTGTCGACGCCTTTAAACCGAACCAAACATACTTGCAATATCACAATGACAACATATTTGGAACCTTTAGACAAATAAGAAGTCTCGAATAATCTTAAATATTTCAAGCAATATGGATGCAGGGAAACGTACAATCAGTGACATTTTTAATGGCAATAGAAAACTAATAATTCCTTTCTTTCAAAGAAACTATGTTTGGAAAGAAGAGCAATGGTCTCGTTTGTTAGAGGATATGGAATATGTTTCATCTACCGGGAAAGATTATTTCCTCGGTTCAATTATTCTCAAAACAAAGCCTACATCCTCAAGTGCAACAATCGGCGATACGCGTACTATTATCGATGGGCAACAAAGGTTAACCACAATTGCTATTTTCTTAAAAGTTCTCGGATTGAAGAGCAACTCACTAAGTACTGTTTCAAGACGTTTTACCCTTGACGATGGTTCATTGGCGTTACAACATAGTCAATGGGATGCTGAGGCGTTTGAGAAAGTGATGAATCTAGACAATCTTGAAGATATTGAATCTGGAAGGAGTAATATTCTTTTGGCATATAATTATTTTAAAGAAAAAGTTGTCAAGGAGAAGCTTAACATCCAAATGATAATCAGTCGGGCGCAATTTGTTGGTATTGACTTGGATGCTGATGAAGATGAACAACAGATATTTGACACTATCAACTCGCTAGGTGTAAAGCTTACAACTGGAGAGCTTCTTAAAAATTATTTCTTTTCAAAAGAAACCCTTACAGAGTATAACACGTACTGGAAACCCGTGTTTGAAGCGGATGATGAATGTCGTGATTTTTGGGACCAAGAAGCTATTGTTGGTAGACTCCGCAAAAACAACATTGAATCTTTCTTGCAATCATATCTTATGGTAAAGTTGCAGGACCCTTCTCTAAATGTCACATCAGAGGACAAAATGCTATTGAGAAGGACTGATGGGTTATTTAATAATTACAAGAAATTTATTGGATGGTATATTATTAACCCTAATATGTCTGAAGAGGAGAAGAGAATAGAGATTTTTAAATTTGTCAATGACTTGACGGAATATGCTTCAATTTTTAGAAGCTGTTTTTCACCATCCTCCTTATCGTCAGAAATTACTTCATCTCCTAGTCTTGAGCGGTTAAATGTAATCATCTATGGTCTGGATGTCAACACAGTCGTACCATATTTGATGTTCATTGAAAAGAATGTATTAGACGAGGTTGAGAAGAATAAAATTTACGAGTATCTTGAATCTTACCTAATGAGACGCCTTGTCTGCAAGAGCGCAACAAATAATTATAGCGATTTGTTTACAGAGAATCTCATAGGCAATGACATCCGTACTGCAAATGCTCTTATCCAGTACATTCAAAACAAACATGATGAATCTTCTGTTGCGATGCCATCAAATCTGATGCTACGTAAAGCATTCCAGGATGTAATCTTGCCGAATAAGAGAGCTACAGGAGTCCTATATATGTTAGAGTCTAGGCTTCGTACATCTGGTTTATATTCTACAGGATTGCTCGGTTTTAATTCATATAGTCTAGAACATTTGATGCCAAAAAAATGGCGCAATAACTGGGGTATGGCAATTGATCCGGATAATAGAGATTATAAGCTTCAGACATTAGGCAATCTGGCAATTATTACGGCATCTTTAAACTCTACGATTCGAGATGCAGAGTGGGATAGAAAGTTGTTAGGTTCTCAAACAAAAGGTGGCCTTAAAGTGTATGCCTCTGGTTTAATTACAATGACTCAGGTATTATCTTCAGAGGAATGGGATGAAGAAAAGATTGATGAAAGAGCTTTTTGGCTTGCAGACAAAGCAATTTCCGTATGGCCTTCATATTCTCCTAATGGAGAAGAAATAAATGACGAGATCAACAATGATCCGCCAACCGTCCTAGTTAACCTTGAGCCTCATCCAACTCCAACAACTCGAATTGTTGTCCTTGATCAAACCATGTTTTCGTTAGACGGTTCCGATTACATGAAGAAAGGTAGATTTGTTCGAGCTGTTGTTCAGAAATATTTGGAAAAACATCCTACCTCCACATTCGAAGAGTTAAAAAGAGTCTTTCCTGATTCTTTGTTGGAATCTGGCTATCGATTCAAAGGCCTTCTTTGCAAAATAGAGGATTGGAATAATTGGGAAAATGACAATAAAATGAAGAGGTATTATGTGGATGGTCCTGGCGCAGTGTTCAAAACGTCAGATGGAGAAAAATTCTACATCAATACTCAGTGGACAATTAATTCAGTTAAGAATGTAATCGAAGTCGCTGAAAGGGAAGGGTTTGTTGTAACATCAAGGTAAAATTAATATGGACCAGCCGAAAATAGAACGTATGCTCCGCCTGATGAAGTTGATGTCAGGCAACATAAATTATTCTGTAGAAGAACTTTCCTCAAAGTTGGAAATGTCTGATAGAACAATTTATCGCTACATAGATACCTTCAAGAGTGCGGGATTTGCCGTTACAAAAATATGGGCAAATACATACAAACTTGAGCATATGCCCAAAAGTATGCCTGATTTTGATAAGTTGATGTATTTCTCTGAAGAAGAGTCATACCTCATTAATTCATTGCTTGACGCCCTGGTCCCTACAAATTCTCTAAAAAAAGGCATCAAAGATAAATTGGCAGTTGTCGTAGATTCTACCGCAATTGCAAACTATGTAGATCGTCGAAGCAATGCTGCTCACGTGACGAATCTGACCCAAGCAGCTCGAGAGAAGAAGAAGGTCATTCTCAAAGGCTACGAATCCGGTAATTCCCACACAATCCGTGACAGGTATGTTGAGCCGTATGGTTTTACCACTGACTACATCGATGTATGTGCGTATGACCTTGAAGACAAACAGAATAAAATATTCAAAATCCAACGTATTGGAGAAGTTGAGATACTAGACGAAGTTTGGGAGGCAGACAAATCGCATCACAAACAAGGCATGGATATTTTTCGGATGAATGGAAATTATATCGGACATATTCGATGGCAGATGACGGTAATGGCCAAGAACCTTCTTCTTGAGGAATTTCCGCTAGCAGAAAAAGAGTTGAAGAGAAAAGGCAATTACTGGGTTCTGGATACTGACATCTGCAACTTTGCCGGTGCCTGCAGGTTTTATGTGGGCCTGGCAAATGAGATCAAGGTGATTGATTCACCTGAGTTTCTTTCATATGTAAAAGAATACGTTCAAAACAATCTGATCACCATATAAGTCATTTTCACAACCAAAGCTAATAATCAATACGTAATATTATGAATATCAAAGAATTCGCTCAAGAGTTTCTGGACAATGCAAAAATGTCTGCTGAACTCAACGGAACAGATTTCGATGAGGAACTTTCCAACAGCATCATTGAGTACATTGTTGACAATGGTGAGGTCAATGCGCCTCAAATATGCACATTCAAGAAGACAAGAGCCAGAATTTCAGCATATGATTACAATGATGAAGCAGAATCTCTTGATCTGTTTTATCTTGAAAAGGCAGATTCTCTTGTTGGCAAGATTAATAATAATAGAGTCCAGACCGGATTCAATTATCTGTATCGGTTTTATCAAGAAGCAATGGCCGGTACTCTATTCAAAGGATCTGATGCCGAACTTAATGATGAAATTGAGGAGGTGGCAAAGCTTATTCAAAGTACAAAAGGCAATATCAGCCAGCTGCGTATATTTTTGCTCACTGACGGATTGACAGACCCTTCTGCAATTCCTGCTGCCGTAGAAAGCGATGACGGAGATTTTATTATCGAGTGGAATGTATGGGATATGCAGAGAGTGTATCAGCAGCATAACATTCGCGCCGGTAAAGAAAAAGTCGAGATTGACTTTCCTACCAGTTACAATACTGAATTGCAGTGCTTGAAAATGAATGAGCAAAATCCTTTCGTGGATGCTTATCTGGCGATAATTCCGGGAAAGACTTTGGCAAAGATATACAAGCAATACCAGCAAGTTCTCCTTGAAAAGAATGTCAGAACATTCCTTCAATTCAAGGGAAAGGTAAATAAGGAAATCAGAAAAACGCTGCGTGAAAAACCGGACATGTTTTTCTCTTTCAACAATGGAATATCCACTACTGCAAGCCAAATTGAACTGCGTGAAGAAGACGGTATGCAATACATCACCAGATTGTTTGACTGGCAGATTGTAAATGGAGGACAAACAACCGCTTCAATTGCTGCATCCATTACTGATAGAGAGGTAGACCTTTCAAAAGTCTATGTTCCGATGAAAATCAGCGTGATTAGAGATAAAGACCATGAGGAAGAAATCATTAAGGCTATCTCAACATCAGCAAATAGCCAGACTGCCATTCGAAATTCTGATTTTTCAGCGAACGAGCCGTACCTTGTTGATCTCGAAAAGTTCAGCCGTTCAGAGTGGGTTCCAAATGGCAATCACAAGCCTATATGCAAATGGTATTTTGAGCGTACCCGTGGCCAGTATCTTGACCAGTTGGCGCAATTAAGCGGCTTCAATGAGAAAAGCTTCAAAATTGAATATCCAAAGAATCAGAAGATCACAAAAACTGATATCGCGAAATACGAAGCTGCCTGGGGTCAACGCCCATATGATGTTTGCCGTGGGGCAGAGCGCAATTATATTTCCTTTGTTGCTGACATCAAGAGGGAAAATCCGCTCATTACAGCGTCTTATTTCAAACGCATCATAGCAGAGTGTATCCTCTTCAGGACAATTGATTCCGTAGTGCGGTCAAAGAATCTTGGTGGATACAAAGCCAATATGAATGCATACATCATGTCAGCTTTGTCCGTCCTTTCTGACAGGAACCTTGATATGTCATATATTTGGGAGAATCAAAGAGTACAGCAGGAAGTCGTTGACAAGATTGAGGAGCTTGTCCCGATTGTGTGGGTTCATTTGACAGAATCCGCATCCGGCACCAGCCAATCTTCCAATGTGGGAGAATGGTCCAAACGTAATGATTGTTGGAACCGCCTGAAGTTGAAGCTTGGCGACATTGACAAATTCGATGATGAATATCTCCAGAAAGAAACGAATGAAGACGGTTCGTTCCTCAACGAAACACAACAGAGCAGAATAAAGGAAGCGGAAGATTATTCTCCTCAATTCTGGTTCAGCCTGGCGAATTGGGCCAAGACAAGGGACCTCCTCACTCCTATTGACAGAAAGGCTGCCTTCAATTTTGGTACTATGCGCTCGAGAAACAAAGGTTTTGTTTCGCTGAAACAAGCACTCTATGCCTTGAAGATTGTCAAGAATGCCAAAGAGCTTGGATTTGTTGCAGAAGATTAACACCTAACTGTTATGGATGAAATATTTGATGATCTGCCTTCTGCCAGAAGCAGGTCCCAGAAAAAGCTTCTTCGTGTATCCTTTGGTGACGGAACAGTCTATTGCTACAAGAACGCAACAATTACATATACTGAAGCACTCAGAAAGATTGGTATGAGCAAGTTGCAGAATATCAATCTTGAGATTGGGCATCTTCCCATCTTCTCAAAAGAGATTTATCCGAAGTATAAGGATTATATGAAGCCGCTTGATGACGGTTGGTATGTCAATACTCAAAGCGACAGCTCCCAGAAATATATCCAACTTGTTTCGATAAAAAACTCGTTGAATATTGACATGGAGGTTGAAATCGGTTCAGACTTTGAGACATCCGGAGCAAGGGGCTTTATAAAAGCCAGGCAAAGGACTGACTGTCTTCTGGTGAAATTTCCAGACGGTACATTCGTCGGAGGTGCGAGCCCTAAGGAATCCTATTTGGAAGCAATAAAAAAGGTTGGACCAGAGCTTTTGTATCATAAAGAGTTCAGTGTATTTGGAAGAGAGATAGTCACCAGATATAAGAAATACCCAAACCAACTTCAGATAGAGAGTGGATTCTGGGTCACTGTTCCCGGATTGACAAAAGAAAAAGCGAGAGTGTTTGAGGTGATCAAATCAAGTCTTCGGATAGACGTTGAACCCCAGATCATTTAACATTTCACATGCAATATTCGGCCATCCCATTACATGACGGTAATCTTCGCCAACATCAAATTGACGCGAAGAGGAAAATCTTTGATGCATGGGATGAGTTCAATGCCGTAATGCTCCAGATGCCTACTGGTACTGGGAAAACGTACCTGTTTACATCCATTATTAAGGACCTGATAGATTACTATAAAAGCCAGAAACTTGAAATAAACATTCTTGTATGTGCGCATAGAATGGAGCTTCTGGATCAGATTTCATCGTCTTTGAGCAGATACGGTATTCCGCATGGTTTCATCCAAGGGAACCGCGAACAACATTTGTGGCAAAGAGTTCAGGTAGGTAGTATTTTGTCGCTGCTTACTGACAAGAATGAGATGAATGTCAGACGCCTTGATTTTGACTACATAATAGTTGACGAAGCCCATCATACTCTGGCAAATACATATAAGGCATTGTTCGAGGCATTCCCTGAAGCTAAAAAATTAGGAGTTACTGCCACTCCTTGGAGATTTAATCACGAATCATTCATACCCACATACGAGCATCTAATTACTACACCGCAAGTTTCTTGGTTTATCAAAGAAGGATTATTGTCTGACTTTGATTATGTCTCTATCAAGCCAGACTCTGAGATCCAAAAGCTTGTTAACAGCATTGAGATTTCCCAAACCGGTGATTTTGTAAATGAGGAACTCGATAAGGCATTCGACAATCAACGTATCAGAGCAAAACTATGGGCGTCTTATGCCCAATATGCAATTGGGCGAAAGGGTATTGTTTATGCCATCAATAAGCAGCATGCTTATAATCTGGCAGATATGTTCAACTCCAATGGGGTTCCAGCTGCAGAGATTGATTGTGATACGCCAAAAGAAGATAGAAAGAATCTTATTGATGATTTCAAATCCGGAAAGATTCAAGTCCTTGTCAATGTTGAGATTTTCACTGAAGGATTTGATTGCCCTGATGTGAGTTTTATTCAATTAGCCCGTCCAACAAGATCGTTGGCTCTATTTTTACAACAAGTCGGGCGCGGACTCCGAATTGTTGACGGAAAAGAAAAAACAATCATACTGGATAACGTTGGGTTGTATAATTATTTCGGACTGCCCGATGCGGATAGGAAATGGTTCCATCACTTCAAAGGGAAAGAAGTCCCTGATGAGATTAAAAGGCCCAAAAACAGAATAGCCCTTCCTATCTCATTCGAGAAGGATTTTGATGAAGACGACGAACAGATGATGATTGTTCGTGGTGCGGGAGAACTTGAATTGAGAAAAGCACCGGAAAAAAAACCGACTACAAAGTTGAATATACCTGAAGACTTTTCTGTCTGTGACTATTATCAAGTCATAGGAACGGAAAACAAGTTTTCGGTATATCCTATCATTAAGAAAAAAGGCAAAATCACCAGCGCATTAGGCGCCAGTTTATTTGATTATAATGAATCGGCACAGAAAGTAGTATTTACGTCTGACACAAAGGAGAATAAAAAGATTCTATCCGTAAATCCAAAATTGCAGGCCTTGCTATTCTTTTCCGCTTCACTGGCTGAAATACCCATTGTCGACATTACCAATATCTCCAAAATAGGAGCCGATAAAGAGTTGTCCCCATTCCATCTACTCAAGATAATCAGAGCGATTTACAATGACAATCATGCCAAATAAGTCATGAAGGACTATCCCAAACCATTAACACCAGAAGAACTGGATGCCTCAACAAATTCTGAGGAAGTTGTGTTCTGCAGCTGCTGTGGTCAATATTATCATATTGACGATGTTGTCTGGATGGAAGAAGAAGGGGCCGAAGGATTTGCTGCATGTAAGCAATGTGGAGATATTTTGGAATCCTCACAAACTGAACAACGATATTTCTTCCGGTATAAAACATGGTACGGTTATCTTCAACTCTGTACTGAAGACAACGTGGATTCTCTTGGCGTCACCGAAGAGATTGTCCGCGGCCTTGATATCCGGCATTCCCAACTTCCAACTACTCTCGGTTCATTGAGGCGAGTCTTTGGAAAGGTTAATCTGATTGGAACAAATATTGAAGATTTATCACCTCTTGAATATGTTGGCTCAACGATAACGGTTGAGGATTCTAAGGTAATCAGTTTAGGTTCACTTAAACATGTTGAGGAGGATATAAAAGCGAAAGGCAGTCAATTGGAGGACCTTGGTAATTTGAAATATGTTGGTCAAAGCGCATATTTCACAGATACCAACATCACTTCATTCTCAAAACTTGAGCATATAGGTGACAAGCTCTATGCATCCAACACGAAGATCTCTTCTCTTGGGGAATTGAAGCATGTCGGTCAAGTTCTTGTTCTTTCCGGCACCAATATCAAGGAGATAGACAGGTTCGAAGACACGAATTGCTATTTCGGGCTTTCAGATAATCACATGGATAGTATTGGTGCCATCAGACATGCCGGTGGCATCTGTATTGAAAATACAGAAATAGAAACCCTGAATAATCTCGAATGCGTTGACGAGGACTTTCTAGGGAAAGGACTCCGGACTAAGACTCTCGGTAATCTTCAGTATGTTGGAGGATCTCTAGATTTAAGGAGCAGCACGATTGAAGATTTTGGAAAGCTTAAGTTCGTTGGAGGAAATCTATACCTTCCAGAGAGAATGCGTGGAAATTCCTTATTGGGGAATATTGAAATCAAGGGGCTCGTCCGATATTTCAAATAGATTTTCTCAACTGTCAAAACCTGACAAAA
>DCGV01000055.1:1787-4194 GCA_002314725.1 Bacteroidales bacterium UBA1769 | reverse complement strand
CACGGGAAGTATAGGAAGAGGGGGGAATGAGGAGATGCTCTCATTATGACTGAAATAAGTTATGTTGAGAGCATATATTATTGTATTTGATAATTCTTAATTCTTAATGATTTAGAGAATGTGATTGACATAGATGATGGGTTCATCTGAAAAAATGGTTAAATTTGCATACAGTATAGGATAAATTTGAATCGCTTAATATAAACTCATATAGATTATATTTGAATATGCAGCCCCAAATCGCGAAAAAAGGTAATCAGAACAATCTTGAGTTCTTGGGTAATAATGACCATGTTATTATTCGAGGTGATGCAATTGAGGCATTATCTTGCATAGAAGATGAATCGGTTGACCTTATTTTTGCGGACCCTCCTTACAATATAGGTAAAAACTTCGCTGGGATGAAAGATAAGTGGTCTTCTGATGAAGAGTATTTGCAATGGTGCTATACATGGATTGATTTATGCGTAAAGAAACTAAAACCAACAGGGGCGTTCTATGTTATGACATCAACACAGTTTATGCCGTTCTTTGATTTGTACATCAGGAATAAGATGGCTATTCTTTCGCGAATAATATGGTCATATGACAGTTCAGGCGTTCAAGCAAAGAATTATTTTGGATCGATGTACGAGCCTATTTTGTATTGTGTAAAAGACAAGGATAATTACACGTTTAATAAAGATGCTATATTGATAGAAGCAAAAACAGGTTCAACGAGAAAATTAATGGATTATAGAAAAAATCCTCCTCAGCCGTACAACACCTCAAAAGTTCCAGGGAATGTCTGGGATTTTTGCCGTGTTCGTTATCGAATGGATGAATATGAGAATCACCCTACTCAAAAACCCGAGGCTTTGTTGGAAAGAATCATTAAAGCAAGCTCAAATCCAGGAGAGATTGTAATGGATCCATTTTCTGGTTCTTTCACTACAGGGGCTGTTGCCAAGTCATTAGGTAGGAATACGATTGGCATCGATTTGCAGGAGGAATATATAAAGATAGGGCTTAGGCGACTCGGGCTTTCTACATCATATAACGGGGAACTGCTACAGAAGGTGCAAAAAAACACCGTAATAAAGCATGGTAATCGAGCTCAGAAAACTGAGGAGCTGCCGTTTGTAGATATTGACAACAATAATGATATATGTTATGGCAAATGACCCTTTTATAAATAAGTTGATGGCTGTCCTCGCCGATAGTTTTGGTGATTTGGCTCCTGAGGTTTTTCGTAAAAGCCCTTTACTGCAGTATATTGACAAAAAAACCAAATCGGCCAATAAAGGTTCAAAAGCGAGAGGTAGCTTTGGAAATTTGTATGCCATTTATGTAATACTTGAGGACTACATAAAAAAAGGGTTTTGTGAGCACCCAGATTCATATGAAACATACGAAGGCGCTATTTTCTCAGATATCTTCAAACGTCAACGCCAACTTCCCTTTGGCGAAAAACTACAGAACCATGCTCTTAATAATAGAGCCAATGATGAATTCAGAAAGTTCTTTCCACGACTGGGGCAAGTCCCCATTAAAAGAGATTTAGAGACCAAAAGATATTGGATAAACGATACTCTATTATTACTTAAAATACGTGACAATGACATCAATCTTGCGAGACCCGTTATTTCTATCATTGATGAATACGTTAAAGCCAAACAGGATTCTTTTACTGAGTTTTATCAACAATGTATTAATCTAAGGGTAAACAAAGGGGATAACGAAGAGAAAATCAAACAATTCGTTTTGAATCTACTTGCTCCTAATATCGATGCAAGGATATTTGAAATTGCAAGTTTCGCAATATTGAAGTGGTTCTATGTCGGCCAAACGACTTATTTCGGCTTCTCTCCTAGAAAACTATCAAGAGAGCCTCTTCATTTGTATAAAACAGGACGCACAAACGCGAATGATGGTGGAATTGATTTTGTGATGCGTCCTATTGGACGTTTTTTTCAAGTAACAGAAACACTTGATTTCAAAAAGTATTTCCTTGATATCGAAAAACTCGAAAGATATCCAATTACGTTTGTGATTAAAACAAATCTTTCTGACAAAGAGATTGTTTCAAAGCTTAAGAGCGATGCTAAGGGCTCTTTCGAAGATGAAAAAATGATTGAGCGTTACATATCTTGTATTGAGGAAATTATCAATATTCCAAAACTGCAAGAATGTTTAGATGATGTTTGTGAGAATGGATTTACCGCTACGGTATTGGAAGAAATCATTGATCATTGCAAACTTGAGTTCAATTTCTACGGCGATGATGAAGAATACACTGAAGAAGAGTAATAAGAGAGCAGCAAATTGTGATAGATAGAGATAAACTGTATTATAGTTTACCAACCTTAACCAGACAGCAAAACGATCATATTATATCCGCACTATGAGACTCACAAAAGATAAGCTA
>DCGV01000055.1:0-1709 GCA_002314725.1 Bacteroidales bacterium UBA1769 | reverse complement strand
TGACGAAGTCAAAACGTTATTTGAGGAAATTCTTCAAATTAACTGCGTCATTGGAGATAATGTTTCTCTTGATGGGGAGCAATTATTGTTTCGGGACGAGAAGTATCCGTCTTTGGCTTATTTTGCTTGTAAGATTGATAAAAAAACTGACAGTGGCGCTTTCAATGGCGTAGTGCTGCAGGCCGACTCTTTCCCGGAGAAATATAGAGATTTGATACTACGCATCGGCTGTCTATTGGGAGGATTTGATTTTAAGAACAACTATTGGATGAGAGATGAATATCGTATAATATCCAATGCTATTACCAGTCACAACGATGGAGCTTCTCTTACCAGTGAAGGGCAAATACGCCACCCGTCATCTCACTTCGCGGACAATAACTATTTCTTTAACGTCATCAGTACTATTCAGTCAATAAAGGAAGATAAATTTGATCCAGATTGTTCAAGATTAGCACTTCGTTGGCCACATACCACATATTACTCGGAAAATGTCGAGGAAAACGAAAAATCACAAAGAGATACTCTGAAGCATAGATTTCCATATAAGTTCTTCTATATGTGGACGCACAACGTGCTCCACCCTGTCAGTTTGATGGCATATCGCGAACTTGTCAACCAGGACGACAAAGATCTCAGGTATGAACTGGATATCCATATGAACCAAGCTTTCGACCAGTTCATTTTGGATGATGGATGGCAGACTTATTCCCAAAAGATTATGGCCATTATTCCGGAAGAAAGCCGCGGAAACGACTTCTGGAATGAGATGTCCCTATTGTTGTCCATTGTTATGATTCAGGATCAAAGCCTGGTCAATATGGAAGAACTTCTAAAGACCGGTAATCAAGCCATCATTCTCTACGGCCCTCCCGGCACTGGAAAAACATATAGTGCAAAGAAAATTATTCTTAAACAACTAGGAATTGAAAAGGAGGCCGCAAAGTGTTCGGATGAAGAAAGGCACAAATTCGAAACTGATGAACTTGAGAAATGCAAGTATCATCCCGGAGAATCAATAGGTGACAGAGGTGCCTGGACACTGATTCAGTTTCATCCGAATTACACCTATGAGGATTTCATAGGCGGTATCAGTCCTGAATTATCTGGAAAGCAATTATCCTATACGCTAAAGGAAGGTATTTTCAAGTCATTATGTGACGAGGCGTCTAGAACGGAAAATAAGGGAAAGCCATTTTTTATTGTAATTGATGAAATTAACCGTGCCGACTTGTCCGCAATCTTCGGGGAGCTAATGTATGCCCTTGAATATAGAGGAGAAAAGATGTCTATTCCCAATTTCAAGGAGCAGTTCTCAATACCGAAAAACGTCTATGTCATCGGCACGATGAACAGCATAGACAAGAGCCTTGTGACATTCGATCTGGCATTGCGCCGCAGGTTTGCATTTTACAAGATTATGCCTCAGGTATCACTTCTTGAATCCATGTTGTCCGACTATAATATTGAGGAGAACTGCCTGAATGGTTTCATTCAACGATGTGAGGAGTTGAATGAGAAACTGTCCGATGCGAAGAGTCCGCTTCAACTCGGCCAGGATTATCAGATTGGACACGCATATTTCGGCAAGATTTCGGATTTCCTCAAGATGCGGAAACCGGAAGAGCCGACTCAATCAATCTCCACTTTCGAGTTGGAAAAACTATGGCAATATCATCTCTCTCCTCTTATCGAGGAATATGTCGGTA
>DCGV01000095.1:8222-8520 GCA_002314725.1 Bacteroidales bacterium UBA1769 | reverse complement strand
TGAGATTTCAGAGATTGGTGAGATTATTTTCCATTAATTTTTTGGTCAGAGAGACGAGTTACTTGTCCCACTATTACTCGATGGCATATAATATTTGTTGAAATTATTATAAGTGAAACCTTTGGTGTTTTCGTTAGGCATTCCCATTCGTTGCAATTCAGCAATTGCCAACTTTGATTCTTTTGGAAGAAGAATTTTACCTGCCTTCTCCAATGTCCGAAGATATAAGCAAATATCTCTGACAGGTTTGTCTTTAACCAGATTCTTCACCTCTTTGTGAATTTTTATTTGCTCATCT
>DCGV01000095.1:0-8173 GCA_002314725.1 Bacteroidales bacterium UBA1769 | reverse complement strand
TCATCTTCAATATTCATCAAAGTGCTTTTGTTCGTTTCTACTTTACAATCAGTTGCCACATTGTCTGCAACTAGTTCTTTCTGCCATTCTTCTGGATATTTCACATCAAGCCAATACTTTTCCGCCTTTCCGTTTAGTATGTCAATGACAATACTTATTTTGTCTAGCGTGTATAAGAAAGTATGTTCCTCTTCCACAGAAAAATCTTTGCGATGATGCATGAAATAGTTCGCAAAATGTTTCAATCCGTCATCATATTCCATACAGGTCTTCCACCGTTCACCCAATGACGTTTCAAAGAAACTCCTCTTAAGTCTTTCCAGTTCCTCGCCCAATTCCATCAGATTTCTTGGTGATGGAAGTTCCTCTAATTCTTCTTTAATATCGGGCAAAGAATCCTCATACGACATAAACAATCGGTACAAAAAAGCCTGCAGTTCATTTCCTCTAGGACATTCTGTACCTTGTGGCAATGCATCAATAAACTCTCGAAGACTAGCATTAAAAAGACAAACTTCATCATGGGAAATACTATTGGCAGCCCAATCTATTGTGATATCAGCATTGTTGAACTGATCTACTGTTCCATCTTCATGCTCGATTGACTGAACATAATCTAATGTATATTCACCAAAGCACTGCCATCCCCAGAGTTCCTCGAGCATTTGAGATTCAATACCAGACTTGACAATTTCTCTCAACGTTTTGTTATTTTCAATTGTAGAAAGCACAATCGCTTTTTCCTTAAGAAAATACTCTGAATAATTCACCTTCGTTTTTCTTGGGCAAATGTATTTCACCAGAGCAACATCCCGATTCAGATTACGACCGATTGTTCTCATCATTCTCACAAGACAGTACAGCGATGGGACAATATCAATGCCGTCAGTTACATTAAAAAACCAATCATACAACGTATGCAATCGTTTCAAATCAGCTTCCTTGACACTCATAAGTTGAAGCTCATAATTGTCATTCTCAGTAATATATGGTTTACAACGACAGAAGGTTTCGTATTTCTGTTCGTATGTGCGCTCCTCGCCAGATTCAAAGCCAAACCGAGAATAGCAGACATCACAGAAATCCTTCCAATATGTTTTGTGTATTGATGAAATATCAAAGATTTTTTCTTTTAGCATTGTTTGTTTATTTGGGTTATTATCAGTCCTTATATTGACCTAGTACGTTCACTAACGAACCGGTTATGCGTGGGTTGTCTTCTTCTGTTAGTATAATATCACTATATTCTGAATTTAACGAATGAAGCGTAAAACTTTCATATCTAGGAGGTTCAAAATTGCGTACTATTTTGATTACATGTTGGCATTCAATGTTGTTGCTTTCCACAAGCATAATCTCACCATCTTCAATGGCATTTGTGTATCTGAAAACACATAAATCCCCATCATGGATTTTTGGCTCCATTGAATTACCCTCAGCGTGAACTATGAACATATCTTTCTGAGGTTTTACACCAAACTTCGATACATCAAGCCAGCCTTCCAAGTCATTAGAATCATTATGATTAAACGCACCGCAAGCAGCACGAATAGAATATACAGGCAAATGTGTTCTGAACATGGCATTATTGCCAATTTCCTCAACAGGCTGCCACATTCTTTTTTCGGCAGTCACCGATAAATAACCGATATTATGAATCGGTACATTCTCGATTTCGCACTGTTTGGTAATCACATTGAGAAAATGCATGCAACTGGAACTTCTCCTTGTCTTTGTCGACTCTGAAAGGCCAGGCATATAATTACGAATATTGACATCTCTCTTTACTGCTTCTGAAATAACGATGTGAAAAAACGGGTTTCTCAAAAGTGTCCGTGCTGACAGGAACTGTCTCATTTCACCATCTAGTTGAGGATATATGCGTCCAAGACAAGTGAGAAACCATTTATTTCCACTGCATTGCGTTAGGCCATGAAATAATGCACCTTTAACATGATTTTCACCGTACTTAAAACACGCTCCATCTGTTCTTTCTTTACCGTCAGTATACAATTGAATACCTATATCGGTACATTCCAAGCCGGGATCGTTAAGATTAATCAGCGTTTCGCATATCCCCAAAGTAGCAAGTTCATAACTGCTTATTTGTGGTATTTCTGAGGTTGTAATGGACTTAAAACAATATCTGGTTGATACATATTCAATGAATTGAGAGTACGGCTTTGCCATTAGAGATAAGACATACTGTTCCAACTCATCCATAGGTAATGAGTAGTTATAGTTAAACATCTTATCATTAATGTCGTTTTCTAAATCCCTTTCAAAAAAGCCCTCAATCAGTTCATCCATAGATCTTAGCCTTGTACAATTTTATTCATTCTTTGTAAGATTCTCCCCATTTCATATTTGAATTCTTCATCTTTTTCCATTAACTGAAGAATAAAATCTTTATCTTTAAGCTGCTCTCTGAATTTTTTCACTATGTCAACAGCATGTTTTATTTTATCTTGTTCTGACACCTTGGAAGCCGCAGTTTCCAAAGACTCTTCCCCTGACAGATATGCTGCAAGCGCGTTATCTGCATCCTCATTATTTGCAGCAGCCAGTTTGGCTACCAAACGCAAGTCAGATGCATTGCTGATACTTCCTTCCTTGATTTTCTGACATAGAGTGTCTATCAAGTTTAACTCAGGTAAAGCAGCATCTTTCTCAGGAATGCCTTTGTTTTTCAGCATCTCAAAGTAATAGCTCCATTTAGTCTGATCAGTATCCTCGTTAGCAATCATCATCTCATACACTCTAACATAATCTCTTGCTTTTTTAGGCGTCAAACCAACCTGTTTACAAATAACTTCAATTGGTTTCTTTGATGTTTGAAGATGTCTAAAAAGATAGCCTGCTTGTTCAAAAGGTGTCCATTCGGTAACTCCATTAATATGAATAGATCCAATCAATGCGAACACCAAGTCGTCAGAAATATCATCAGGAAGAATGTTACAACGAATCTTTCCCCATTTTAGTTTATCAGTCCTACAAAGAAGACGATATGCGGCAAGCCTGCTATTCCCCTCTATAACCACATTCTTTCTAACAAAGATAGGATGCGTCAAACCTCCATTTGCTTTGATTGAACTTCGCAATTCCTTTACATTTGGACATTTCTGAATCATGATTTCTTCTATCTCTGCCTGAGTAGGTTCTTCACCTCCTGTGTGCATTCTCAAAATAGAATAAACACGAGGATTATCTTTCCAGAAAAGAAGGTCGTCAACTTTCATTTCCTTCTCCTTATACTCAATAAATTCGTTTTGTATCGGAAATTTTCCCATAATTGATATTAGTTTGAATTGTCAATGTTTAGTATTTCTTTTACCATATCGCCAAAACTATAATCTGCTACTTGCTGATAATCTTCAATAGAAATATCACCCTGCGCAAGAAAAGCAGCATTTTGTTTTGCTTTCAGCAATTTATCTATCCACATATCTATGCTGTCAGCAACAATTAGATTATGGATATTACATTGTTTTTTCTGTGAGATTCTATGAATGCGGTCTTGCGCTTGAAGATAGTCATCAAGGTTAAAACCTCTGTCATAGAAAATGCAGTTGTTAGCGACAGTAAGCGTCAAACCTTCCTTTGCGGACTGTGGCGTTGCAAACAAAATTTTTGCATCACCATGTTTGAAGTTGTCAACAGAGCGACCACGATCCTCAACATTCATTTTACCGGTTATTTTCACAGCCCCGTGAACTTTGTATTTTCTGCAGAAATAATCTACGTTTTCGGTGAAACTTGACCATACAATAACCTTCTCCCCTCTTTGGATAATATCATCTATCAATTCGTCAAGTATCTGTTCCTTCCCAGAAATAGAATCATATCTATCATCCAGCAATCGTGGATTAGATGCTGCCTGAACAAGTCTCAACAATCGTTTAAGAGAGTCTTGCGATTCATCAAGTATGGCAAAATCTCCTCGATGAATTGTTGTAGTCATTTCCTCACGTATTTCTTCGTACATTCGTCGTTGTTCATCTTCAAAATCGACATAAAAAGTCAGATATTTTTTTGTCGGCAAAGAGATGATACCACTATTTTTGGTCTCCCTCACGGAAAAGTCTTTGATCTTTTCGAATATATGAGACACAGTGTCTTCAAAAACATTTCGTTTGTTATCATTGTGCCCGAGAGAGTTAGTCAGGTTGGTTTCTATCTTGAAAGCACTGAAATCAGTTCCCAGGCTCTGACCTTGGTCAAGAAAGAACACTTGTGCCCAGAGGTCGTATGGACGATTTGCCACAGGTGTTCCGGTCATTATGACTCTTATCTTGAACAGCGGTGACAAGGCGAAGAAATCTTGAGTGAGTTTCGACTCAGGATTTTTTATCTTAGTGGACTCATCAATCACTATGGCAACATTTCGGGTTTTCAGAAATAAAGCCATTCGCTCTCTCTCACCAGATACTGTTTCAAAATTGGTAATTACAACTTCTGCCCTACTGTTGAATACAAAAAAGTTACTTCTTTTATTGTTGTCAAGCACCTTTGGTCTCAAACTCGTATGCTCTCCGAACTCTTCAACCCAGTTCTTTACAAGTGTTTTTTTTGTTACAATCAGGACTGTATCTATTTCTCGACATTTCAACCAATATAGAAGAAGGTCTATTGCTATCTTCGTCTTGCCAAGACCCTGTTCGTGAAAGATGGCTGCATAATCCTTGTCTTTTATCTCCTCGAAAGCTTCATGTTGATAAGGAAAAGCCTCGTGTTTTGCACTATAATCATAATGCGCTTTCTGAACTAGTTTTTTCATAACAGCACCTCCCCCTTCTTATATGGATCCACTGTATGGAAGGTAATGTTGGGCACATCGTTAATTTTGCGAAACCGCCTAATAAAATTGCGAATAGTTGGATATCCCGCCATAGAACTGGACATAACAATATGCCTTTCCTTGTCAAACGATTTCACCTCTTTTACATACGAGGCAAACTGTGC
Organism: Bacteroidales bacterium UBA1769; assembly: GCA_002314725.1. Lineage (GTDB taxonomy): Bacteria > Bacteroidota > Bacteroidia > Bacteroidales > UBA932 > Cacconaster. The sequence goes on along the minus strand of DCGV01000095.1, from coordinate 3,211 downwards.
AAGTGTATGATTATTGTTTATATCATTATCAGTTTTAGCTTCTCCGATAATGATGTATTTAGGTGTGTTCACATAAACATCAGCCCTAAAGCCGTCAACTACTGATGGCGGCAATTTGCTACTATCTCCTAAATCAGCATTAATCTGACTGTCATCAACTTCGAACTCGCGTTTGATGTAGTTAATAGCATTAAGGACATATTCCCTATGTGCCTGAGACTCCATTAATTCTCAAACCTATGAATATTATCAATCATTTCCTGGAGCATATCAGACAGTGCCCATATTGCATCTCTTTTTTTTGCGTATGATTGTTCTGACGCAAGCATTTTCACCTCTCTGAACCCCATATTGTCAAATCGTGAAATGAGTTCATTGCAAAGAACTTCGTATGGGATTTTATCAAGATCCTTAGGTGCTTGCTCTGCGTTTTCCACAGCAAGAACTTTCTCAGCTTCAGTCAAGTTCTTTTTTAAGAACATCGCTTTTGCCTTGTCGCTTTTCAACACATCAGGCAGTTTACGAACGCTGAGTGCTTTGTCAATGTTTGAGTCGGCGACCCATTTAGCATAATCCTCCATTGTGTACCCGGCATTTGCAACAGCATTCTTTATGCGAGGGTTCTGATACTCCATAAATTTTGAAAATTCTCGAGTTTCAAAATCCATGTCATTTTGTTCGATATATGATTTGTATGCACCCTGCATGCATTTATAAGCATCGATGGACTTTGTGATTTCGTTGCTGTTTCCACCACATAACGAAATAATCTCTGACATCGGCATATATTGAACTTCACTCAACTGAAAGAGATACTTTGCCTTTGAATAAGGATCCCAATCACGAGGACCTACCAAGTGAGACTGCAGCCTTATTGAATGTATGTCGTAATCTGACATCTGCTCATATAACAATGCAGGAATCATTGCCCACGTTCCATCAGGATTTGATTCGTGGAATTCCTTATATATCTGCAAACGAGTATTTCCCTCAATGACAACCATCTCCCCTTCTGCGGTATGGTTGACTACAATTGGATGGATGATTCCCTTGCTTACTCGAATTGACTCACGGAGTGTGCGATAGGATGTGGTGGCATCTCCAGTACCTGAATCCGAAAGAGCTAATGAAATCTGTTCGCTGGTAGGTTCACCAGTGTAATTCTCCAGGAACTGTTTGATTCTAGGGTTCTGACTGTCAAGCTTTACCAAGCTGATGTCAAGTGTTGTAAATGTTGGTGCATTCATCATTTTTTAATTTTATATGGGTTTATATCTTCAAATCTCAAATCATAGTATCTCCTTGCTATTTCAGGGAATTCCTGTTCAAACTCCATCATTGCACGATAGCAAGCGCAATATGTTGGCTTTGGCTTGAAGCCCTTGGGAAACTTCAATTTCTTTGGGTACTTGCCATCTGTTACTTTCTTCTGAATTCCCTGATGGTATTCCTCATTACGGATACAATATTGTCGGAAACTCATCTTTTTAAAGAAGCTTGGTTGATTGCACCACCTTGCCAACTGGGTATAGAGAGTCTTGAAGCGAGAATTGTTGTATTCCTCAAATCTCATAATGTAAGGAAGGCAACCATATTCCATAAGTTTTTGAATTCTCCAGAACGTTCCCTCTATATCCCGCTCATCCTGACTGTCAAAAGCAACAAGCACATACAATTTGGTTTCACGTGTCACATATTTCTTCCAAATCTCTATACCCTTTATTGTCTGTTCAACCTGTTTGCGTTCAACAGGATCGTCAAGCCTATAATGGTCAAATGCAAATATGTAATCACCATAATACTTTACGTTTTTGAACAGCACCGCTTTCTCATCTGTCATCAAACGTATATCCATACCTTGGCGGAACTGGAATGGTTTGCCTGTGGCTATGAGATTTCCCATTACTTGATTGAAAACTCCTGCTGGTGCAGCCATTATGTTATCATCCCAAAGATAGATTTTAGGACGGGTTTCATCAATGAATTCGCTTACAGGTGACCAGGGATAAACTCCATTCAACTCTCTATTTACACAAAATGCACAATGGCGGATGCAACCACGTGTAGTAAAACCGATAGAATAACTCACATAATCATCATAATCTCTCTTTATCTTTTTGGGATCACCACCAGTCTGTTTCTTAATATATTCGTCATACAAAGTATAATCAGGCATGTGATGTTCGACTTCTTCAGGCAAAGTAGGCAGCTGCTTTACATCATCATTGAACTCTTCCAAGAAACCAGTTCCTCCATAATAGATAAATTTGTTCTTAATCAAGAAATCAATCTCACTTGGTCGTTTGGTAAATTTGAAAACTTGCGACAAACAAATCACATCGTATTCACTGTCCTGTGGGAAAAAAGGTATCTTCAAGTCTAATTCACCATAATCACAAATCAGCCGGACCTCATGTCCTTTTGCCTTGCAAAATCCCGAAATCTTTTCCAATGCAAGGTTTGGATGTCTCGTGCCATGATCAAGCAGGTCAGCATCTATGATGCCTACCCTCAGTTTCTTTTTTCGGTTGAACATGGTGGAGTCAAACCCCTTGTTTTTTTTAAGTACACGTAGCATTGCTTTTCCTTTTTATCGCTTAATCACTTTCTAAAATGCTCTTAGGCAAGTTAAGCAATATTGCATTATCGCACGAAACAAACAACGAGTCAGAAGATGTTGACCATTCAGCAAGTTCCTCATAGCCAAGATTTTTAGCTTTTTCTCTATCTATAAGAGACAAGGTGCTGCGACTTAAGATTTCAGCAAGCGAAGCACACTCCTCATCAGTCTGAGGAATCTCAATCAGCGAACAACATTCTAATGTCGAATAAGCACAACATTTAGGCTTGAGCTTGCTGACTATTATACTATTAGCATATTCCATTTTCTATATTTTTTCCGCCGCAAAGTTACTACTTTATTTCGAAACACACAAATGTTTGCGAGAAAATGTATTCAGAATTTCTCAAAGGCGTTAATTCATTCACACTAGTGGCTTTTTCAAACACGACCCTCAGAATATTTACTGAGATTTCTGCGATTGGCGAGATTTTTCCAGAAATTCTGGAAAGTCAGAGGGGCAGGTTCCGTGACCCAATTTCAGATAAGTTGATTCGAGTTTTCACTTTTTATTGATAAGCTCCATCATCTTGGTCATATCAGGCAGTGCCTTGCGGATATTCTCAGGCATATCGTCGAAAGTCTTGTATG
>DCGV01000054.1 GCA_002314725.1 Bacteroidales bacterium UBA1769 | reverse complement strand
TCATCGTATCAGCCTCCACCAACTCTCCCTCGTTATAAATGTTCTGAATATGTCCCAGAATAGTAGTACGGCTTTTACCGAACAACTTTCCCATTTGCTCCATCGAGAGCCAAACCGTTTCGTGAGCAAAGAGCACATCCACCTTGACAGAACCATCTTCTGTTTGGTAAATGACAATCTCATCATTCATCGGGACAGGTATCGTTTCGTTCATTTGATCCATTTCTATACAGAATTAACTATTTTCATATTCTAATTTCTTTGGATATTCCAAGTGACACTTGCACCAACTCATCAAACGCAGATAAGCAGAGAGCTTGTGCATAAACGGCTTGAACTCCGTTTCGTATTTGTCGTTCTCCCTATTCTTTCTATTTCCAATCTCAACAAACACCAAGACAAAACCACCGGTTATTATTGCCGACAATATTGTCAATGCTGTTTGAAATAAAATGATGTAATCATCCACTGTTGCCATACCCAAGCTATTTCACACTAAAACACCATATCAATCATATTACACCTGCATTTTTCAACAAATCCCTTTTGAGCTTACTCAGAGGACGTTTGTCAAGTTTTTCAGCATTGCTTTCAAAACCGAGCAACATTCTAATTGCCTCTTCTTGAGAAAGTCTAGGAAAATCCGACTGGACCTGATTCAACAATGTTTTCAAATACGTCTCGCTATTATGAGTTATCAAGTCCATTATATCCTGCACTTCCAATGAATTATGAGTCGCATACAATTCTTCTAATTTGAAAGCCTTTATCATATTATCAACAGGAGTACCCCCATGTGACCGCACTTCTAATTCCCACCCATCAGAACCATTAGGCATTGCATGAAAATCAAATTCTGGGTTATGGGATTTCTGAATATATGGATGAATATGTGTGGCTAAAGAGAAAACCGCTGACCCTTTAGAGGAACTATTACAATTCGGGCAACTCGGTATCAAATTATAGAAACTTAATGACATCAAAGGAAAAAGTGATTTTGGGCGCCAATGATCAAGTTGCGGACGGACAATAGTTTCTTTTGACCTACTTAGAACAGTAAAAGTGTATTGTCTATTACAATAAGTACATGTGTCAGACCCTTTAATTTTGCATAACCAATACGATAACTCCTTGTTTTTCGCAATCAAATCATCATATCCCAAAAGCCAGCAAACATCTCTCAGAAACAATTTATACTTCTTGTCGAGATACATGTATGAAACATTTTCCGAACTCGTCCTCTTTTTGCCCTTCTCTTTCAACTGAAGGTATGTTGGGAATTCCGTATGATAATTCACAAAGAAAGACGACATAATCCTTTCATTCACGACCTCTAGTTCATTAGGCTTACTTACGAAAATGGCCTTCAACTCATTATCTGGCAAATGCTTGATATATGAACGAAGGCGAGATTCCCTATTCCTTTTGGCTTCGCCTTTATTAGTAAAAGGGTACTTTATCTTTTTAAAATTAGTGAAACGACCTTTCACCAATCCAAGCATCTTGTCACGATAAATATCAAGATCAGCTTCTGATATGTCATTTAACTTCCACATCGTTTTCCAGTTCAGAAAGTTGTTTTTTCAAATCCATAATCCTCTGCTTTTTATCTGCATATGGGAAAAGATGGTAATACTTATCCAACAACAATTTTCGCATGATTGGCTCATCGACTAACATGATCTTCTCAAACAACACAGCACAATCCACACAACCCTTTTTATCCCGCTCTACATCCTTTAATTGTTTTGCGATGTTATGAATATGCCTTTGTGCAAAATCACCGATTGCCCCTTTTGACAAGAAAAAGCTTTCACTCATAATATCAAACACGTTAGCTCCAAACGTATGATGAATCACATCATTTTCAATCCGTCCATTTCGGAGGCATAATATATTGTGTTTTAGGATATCAGAAAGGATAAATGGCGAATGAGTAACATAGATGAAATTAATTGCTTCAATGTTTTCTAATGTCAACATCGATATCTGTTTCCTAATGTATTCGACAAGACTCTTTTGATATTCAGGATGAAAGTATAATTCAACCTCCTCTGTAATCACATTGATATTTCTATATTGCAATCGATTTGCATCATTCACTCTGAAATCCAAATTTCTCAAGTGGTAAAGAAATGAACCAACGATATTCAACCGTTGTGTCATACCAGAACTCAATGAACTCAATGGAAATTCATGAGTACCATTTGAAAGAACGATGTCGCCCTCAAAAATCGGAGGAATCTGTCGTATCAAATAATTGGATGCGCTTCCCTTAACGTCGCCCAATGCTTGATGTAATTGATTGAATGAGACAAACCACTCATAGTCATACATATCCAAAGAGTATTTTTGTGCTCCAAAATAGTCATCATTCCTACGAAGATAACTTATTGTTTGCTCAAGTTTAAGTGTGGTATAATCATGAGTGCCTAAAATCTGATCAACTTCTGCTGAAATATTTGAGGTATTCATATACCCCTTTCTCGAATTAAGAAGAAGATCGAAGTTATATGACAAAGCAGCCGCTCTATCTGTGTACGGTTTATATGTCGTCATTATTGACAAAAACTTATGCACCATATACAGCATCGCGGAAGCCTTGGGCGACTTCTTCTCTGTCGAGTTAGATATCGTCTCATTCAAACTTCCTTTTACAAGCCCCTTTTGTTTCAATAAATCCCACAAATATTCTATCACATATATTCTGTAAAGCATTGTGATGTTAACAGACTTATATTGTCCTTTAGTGAACAAAGATTTGATTTTATCAAAATCAGGACAATACTTTACCACACTCTGATTTCCGTATGTATTTGCTACTTTTTCAAATGCTTCTCCGAGATCACCAACATTTGAATGGATATCATTATAAATTACATCTATCCAATCCCATAACTTATTATTACGAATACAAATATCATCGTGTAAATCCTCTACAAAACTCGAAAAAGAATTTAGAAAACTATCTCTGGCTCCAACATCTATAGATATCAAATCAAAATTACTCCATTCTCTTTTAATCGTTAATGTTTGGAGTGCGTACGATTGAAGGTCTTTTGAGAATAGTTTCGAGAATGATTCCAATGAAAAAGCATACCCCTTTGCTGTAATACCCTCGTCAACCTCTCTTTCTTTCACAGTCTCTGCCATCGTGTACAATGCCAATAATCGTTGTCTCGAAAGGTACATTTCCTTATTGACATTAATATTGCCATTATCACGCATTGGATTAATTACGATTGGAGTCTGATATGCGTCATTTTTGTGGAACAATTCATCAATCCAAGAAACACCTGGCATTTCTGACTCGCCAATAAAATAATTGGAATTATATGCATACAAAGAATAGTTTATCAGAAGAGTATAGAACATTTCATCCTCAAACCCTTTGGCACACTCATATTTTTCATAGCCAGAAATTTCATTTGGGCATTTCAGACACCTAGTGCCATCCTTGTATAAAGTCACAGTAATATCATCTCGCAACTGCTCAAGTGCGTAAATATGACCGTCTATCTTATAATACAATATGACACTCAGATCATAGATTCTGGTAATCCCCTCTTGCACTTCTGTAAAACCAAGTGAAAAAGCAAGATTATTCAATAACCTCAAAATCAATTCAACCAACGTACTTTTTCCGCAGCCATTGGGCCCAACTATTGCAGAGATGCTTACTGATACTTCTCTACCATTGGCACACCTGATATTATACAAAGTATCACATATCTGAGGACAATCTATATGGCGTTTTCTCAAGAGGTGCTGGTTTTCGCACTCTTCATAATCATTGGCATATAGGTATAGTTTACCCCGCTCTAAAGTTTTGACGTACCTTTCCGCACAATCATGATTGATTTTTATGCCTAATATTCTAAATTGTTTACTCATAGCACTCTGTTCAGTATATTTTCTCAAGCCTCAAATACTCCTTATAACATTCAACAGTAATCTTATCAATCAAGATCAAGACCGTAAATCTCAAGAAATAATTATCCAATTGATACTCTGGAGACTGTAAGGTTGTGAAAGACGGAAGATTTTGCTGATATGAAGTTGTGTTGTGTGCATGAAAATTCCGCAATTTTCGGACAGTCCTTATTTAATTTCTTGAAATGTACAATTTTACACCTCCACCCCAAAAAACCACAATCCCTTTTTCGAACATGTATTCATAATCGGGTATTTCTCCGGAAATCGCCAAGCTATCAATTCACTAACGCTCGATTCTCCACAGTATCTCAGTTTCCGACACTCCGTAACTTTCTGTGCAGTAATATCACCATGATTAAGCAGAGCATCCCATTTAGCCCTGATTTCCTCAATAGTATTATTGGCGACAAATCGACTGGCATGCCCGTGCATATCTTTCCCTAATCCAAAGCAGTTGAAAGTATCGACAACTTTTCGAGCTTCCTCTGAAGTTAATGTCTTGATCTTTCTGGGAGAAGTGAGTCTTTTAACAAGTCTCGCGCTTTTCACCCGCCTAAGCTCATCATTACGATTATTCTCGTAGTGTTCAGAGATCTCGCCAAAATATCGTCTAATCAGTGCATTCCTAGATGATGTAGTCCTTGAACACACTTTCTTGAGAGACTTTGATGCCTTATCCACATGCTCAAGATAATTGAACATATAATCCACCTCCTGCAGAAGAGTAAAACCATCATCCACCATCATCTGACAGCGGCCTGTAATCCGATTATATTCTCCAGCAAAGTCAATATACCTGGAACACTTCTCAAGATACTTTTCCAGCATTTGAGCTCCGGCAGAATACTTTGGCAGCTTTTGTAGAAGATCATACCCGGTTCCGCCATCTTCAAAATCATCCGTGTTTTGTTTTTTGTTCTTCTTCCAAACTGTCACCCTCTTGGCCTTTGGATTATCCCAAATCGACCGGAAGAAATTATCTGCTTCACGAATCTCAACGCTATCCACACCCACCTCATATCTCTTACTGAATGCAGTACCAGTAAGGTTTGCAGATGTAATCAAACACCAGTCATCTACAATATACACCTTGGCGTGAAGACTCTTCAATGATTTGATACTGTCAGGATGGCAGCGAACTATCTCATTATATGTATCCTGTCTGATGAATCCCGTTTCAATATCTGTAATCACCTTAAAATCAATATCGCTTCTCTTCCAAGCTCCTCCAAGAACTCGACAGACATCTTTAAGTCCTCCTATAAAAGGGGAACTTATCCAAATGCGGTGTTGCGCTTTGTCACATTGTTCGCGAAGTGTTTCGACAAGTGATGTTACGGAATAAATCATATTTAATACCACTATTTCTGCATTATATCTTCCGGGTTCAACGCCTCATACCTCCCATCCTTACACTCCAGTATCACCGTCCCGTTCTCCAAACATTCCGAATTGTGCCATCGTCCAACCTCTACACTGAATCCCACACACTCAGTCTCAGGTTCTATCACCAGCGTTTCCACCAGTTTTCCGGTTTCATCATAGAAGTTCTGCCTATGCTTCCCTCTCAGTATCACCACAATTGGTTGGTGAGCTTGTCGAACCACCGTTGACCCTCTATGTCTATGTATCGGCAGCGCAGTCCCCGGCTCCATAGCGTTGAGTATCCTCTGAGAATTATCCTCCGGAGTAGTCCTCAAATCAAAAGCCACCCGAAGCCGATGGGACTCCTTGGCTTGAGCAGAAAGCTCATCTATAAGCGCATTATCGATTTTCATATCACCTACCTTTCTAATTTCTAACATCCCTACTTAGACGCCATTACGACGCCTCAACATACCGCCCACTATCCTATTCTAACAGCTTCGAGTCTAAAAATATTCTTTTTACTAAACTGCATCTGATACAATGGTATCGATGTATTATTTAGAATACGAAGCATCTTGTTTTTGTTATCCTCACTACATCTAACGCCGAGATAAATTGCCTGAATACAATCCGCTGATATCGGGATATCTTCAAAGTCATCAGCCAAATCGTCTTGAGGGTTCAATGATATCAATCTTGCTTCCTTCTCATAATGCCATTCAAAAGCTTTCGTATATAGGGCATCTTGCAAAGAGATACCATTTCTTATTTGAAAATTCTTTTTATACTGGGCATTACCCATACGGAATACGACATACCTTCCCGTATCATTATTCATAATTTTCTCGTCAAATCGATATTTGATACAGAATCCCTTATGACTATCGGAGTAATGTGCCCACATCAAGGATGAAATTTCTGAGATGTTCTGAGTTTTTATATAATATTTTTCATCACTATGTTTCGCATCTGGCAATTCTCTTGATCGCGCAAAACAACGCACTTTAATGTAATTTGCTGCCTTCTGCAATAAGATTGCTATCTCCTTGTCCTCATCTGTCTTTGCAGTATTTAGTTTATCTTGAAGCCATGGGAAAAATAGTGTATCCAAAGGATCATTGAATCTGCGTGGGTGAGCAAGAGTTAACAGGTGCTTCTGTATTTCAACCAAGGAAAATTCGTTTGTAAAGGTTCGAAAGCTAAAGAACTCGTACCCTCTCCAAGAAATATTATCACAGAATAGGTAATACATCGATTTCTTGATCTTTTCCTTTGCTCCTTCTCTGTCACCATTTCTTAACATGCACCGTGCCCATAATTCAAATATAGTGTTCTTAGCAGCATACTCATACTCGCAATGCTTTTCATATCGCGAGTACGTATTATTCAAGAAATCAAGAGCATCCTGATGTTTATCATTCTCAAGATAATACTCTATAATAAGCAGCATAAAATTCGAGCAATCAGACGACTTGATTCTCGGGAGCCAGTAATCAGCTGATTCCTTTATCACGGCTATCGTCCTATCATCAAAGTCCGAAATCTTAGATTTGGGCAGTTTTTGAAGAATATCACAAATCTCTGTGTCGTTCATTGCCTATTTCTATTTCTTATACCTCTCCATTATTTCCTCAAGTTGTTCCCTTGTATACCTCTCCTCTTCCGGATAGAGCTTTGCTTCATGTTCTAATATCTCATCAATGCTCCAGTAGAACTTGATGACTTTGGCAGGGACTCCACCGCATACACAATAAGGTGGCATTGAACGAGAGACCACCGCTCCTGCTGCAACAGTAGTTCCTCTGCCAATAGTTACTCCGCTCAAAAGTGTAACATTCCGTCCAATCCATACATCAGATTCCACAACAACATCTTTATCCAACCCTTTAGGCTTCTCTTCTTCGGTTATGGTTCTATAAAAACGGCCAACAATCCTAGCATGATTTCCTGTGGAAACCCTAAGACCTTCTGCAGCACCAGAATGAGGTTTCATAATAAATCTTGCATTTGTTGTCATAATGCTCGCATTTGTTAGCCCATTGTCACCATATAAGAAAACATTTTTGGGATTGCTTATTGAAATAGGGGGACTTAAAAACACATCTTTTGCGATATAGCCAAAATCCCGCCTATTAACGCCTATGTAACCTTTGTATAAATTATAAATCCCTCTCAAATGAGAGTTGCGTTTCAATTTTTTGAATATTCCCATATTTCAGTTACTCTTTTTCGTCTGCAACTGAAAAACAGGTTTCAGCCGCTAACAGTTATACTCTTTTCTTATTCTTTCAAGCTCTTCCCTCGAGAGTCTCTCCTCTTCCGGATAGAGCTTTACTTCATGTTCTAATATCTCATCAATGCTCCAGTAGAACTTAATGACTTTAGCAGGCACTCCTCCACACACGCAATACGGAGGCATCGACTTCGCGACGACTGCTCCGGCAGCGGATCCATCCTATCGCGCACCAAAGAACTGATAACCTCCGTCACATGCTGCACATCCTCCAGCCCCACAACCCTATGGTCATTGTCGATGCCAAAGAACAGACTACCACCCTCGCCATTGGCAAAAGCGCTCA
>DCGV01000099.1 GCA_002314725.1 Bacteroidales bacterium UBA1769 | reverse complement strand
TGAAGTAAAAATTTTTTATTACATTTGCCTGATAGTTTGCATCCAGTCTATACTGATGTGATTGATTTCGGTATTGAATTGATTATTAGTTGGTTATGGCTGATGTAAATTAATGATAGGGAAATATTAATATTAAATACACTAAAATGAAAAAACTATTCGTAATTCTTCTTGCTGCTGCTATGGTAGTATTGCCATCATGCAAGAATCAAAAACAAGTTGCTGAAGAACAAGCAGCTCCTGAAAAATCTCTTAAAGAACAATACATTCTTCAAGAGTTGGAAATCAATGTAAATGAAATGGCTGAAGCAGTTGCACAGCTTAAAACTCCTGGCTTTATCAATGTACAGGATGGTAAAGTAACTCTATCAGCAGACGAGAAGATGGTTAAACCAGACTTCCTTGTTAACCCAGAGATTTCAAAATCTTTCCTAACACTTGAGCAGAAATACAGAGGCTTGGGTATTTTGTCAATTGATAAATCTTTTGCTTCTATCTATGATATGGATGTAACTGAGTATCAGAATGCTATTCAGAAAGTTGTAACTGAAATCAACGATGACGCTTTCAATAATTTCTTCGAGAGTTTCTCTGGTGATATGACTCTAGCAGCTAAAACTCTTTATCAAGAAGAGGCTGCAGCTAATCGTCTTCCTCTTTATTGGAATGCTATGACAGCAGTTGGTGTTGAAGAACTTTACCTTCTTACACAAGATCCTGATAAGATTATGACATTCTTTGATGATGAAACTGCTTCAGATCTTAGCTATCGCTTCATTTTGATTCACAATGGTGTTTCTCAGCTTGTTGAATTCTATCCAGAAATGGCTGAACTTAACACAATCCTTGAGCCACTTTACGTTATCAACGCTATCAACGCTGAACAACTTAAAGAGCAAGTTATTGAACTTAAAGGTTCTATCGATTCTATCCGCGCTTATATGTTGAAATAATAATTAATTCAAACGATAATAAATAAGAAGAGAGGGTTGATTTACCCTCTCTTCTTATTGTTCTATGTTATTTGTACAGACGAGGTTGAATCTCGTCTGTACAAATTGTTTTATTCTGCTGTAGCTGCTTCAATCTTCTTAAGCATTGCAAACATCATGATAGCAGCAATGATGCATAGACTCATAAGAATTGCCCAGTTTGCCCAAAGAGGAACTTTATTCCAAAGAAGACCTGGGATTGAGCTCAGATAGTTACCGATAGCTGTTGATGCAAACCAAAGTCCCATCATAAGACCTTTGTACTTAGGAGGAGCAACTTTCGATACGAATGAGATTCCCATAGGACTCAATAGCAACTCTGCAAATGTAAGTACAAGGTATGTAGAGATTAGATATGTAGGAACAACAGGGTCTGGTGATACTGTTCCGCCTAATTCTGCAGGAGACATTTGTCCACGAGATGCGAGAATCATAATCAGATAACCGCAAGCAGCGACGAACATACCTAGACCAATCTTCTTAGGTGCAGATGGCTCCATACCCTTTGGATATCTCTTACTCTTCTTGGATGCAAGTGCGCTGAAAATAGCCATTGAAACCGGGGTTAATGCTACTACGTAGAATGGATTGAACTGTTGGAATAGCTGTGGTTGGATATCAAGAGTGGCAGGCATTCCTGCGTAGATAGCGTAAGCGCCGCCCCATAAGGCTGCAGTTATAACGCCGGAAACAACTTTACCTTTAGCTGATTCTGATTGGAAAATACTGAACAGAGAGTAAATTGATGCAGCGATAAGTGCAAGTGCCCAAATATTGAATCCGATACGAACCCAGCCGCTCGCAGTTGCTTGTGTATAGTCACGTGCGAACCATGTAAGTGATGAACCGTTTTGGTGGAATGCCATCCAGAAGAAGATAACCACTGCAAAAACTAGAACAAGAGCGATAATACGATCTTTTGTTTGCTTTGCAGAAAGTTCCACATATTGTTCACTTCCAGCAGCCTTTGCCTGCTTGGCATTGACGTCAGCATGCCTGAACCAACTTCTGCATGAGAAGTAGATTAGTACAGATGCAATAAGTGAAACACAAGCAACAGCAAATCCCATGTTATATGAAGAAGCAAGGTGCTCGATGTAGTATGGGCAGAATTGGTCTAGTCCCATTCCTGCGATACTGGCGTCAGGCATTTGTGATGCAAGTGATTGCAGGCTCTCTGTATTGGCGGCGGAAATGGTGCCGTTAATATACTGGTGAGCAAGTGCGGGGATATCAGCTTTATAGATAAGGCCTGCTTTTCCAAGGAATTTGTTTGTAATGGCAGTTGCTGCTGATGGAGCGAACATTGCGCCTACGTTGATGGCCATATAGAATAAGCTGAAAGCAGAATCTCTCTTGTGTGCATATTTAGGGTCATCGTAGAGGTTTCCTACCATTACTTGAAGGTTGCCTTTGAAAAGGCCGGTTCCAACTGCAATAAGAAGAAGAGCTCCAATCATTAGAGTGATGCCGACTCCGTTTGCAGCTGTAGGTACAGCAAGACATAAATAGCCGACAAACATTATGCTAATACCTGTAACAACGCATTTGCCATAGCCGATTTTATCAGCAAGCCATCCGCCTAAAACAGGCATGAAATAAACTGCAGCCAGAAATATTGCATACAACTGGCTAGCTGCGGCCTGGTCCCATCCAAACTTAGCTTGGATGAAGAGCATGAAAATGGCCAGCATCGTGTAATAGCCGAAACGCTCACCGGTATTGGCTAGCGCAAGGGCGAAAAGTCCTTTCGGTTGATTTTTAAACATGTTTTAAGTATTTGATTAGTAATTATATATAGAATTGTCAATAGTAAAAAGTGAAAGAGTTAGTAAACAGTTCCATTTTATTCATACAAATTTAACAAAATATTTGGTAAATTTGCTTTGATATGGTCTATATGGGAACAATTATTGTAGACCATTACAGGTGAAAATATACGCAATATGAGACAATCAATCAAGATCCTTTTATTAATTACAATACTTCTGACTGAATCTATCTTTGGAGTAAACGCGCAAGTAGCAGCAAACGGAAATGTCAATTATTATTTGCCCAATACGGCCCTGACAATTACCATTGATGCTGATCTTCAGACTTTTACTGCTGGGCCTTATGCGAAATATGCAGAACAATATTTTGATTATCCAGCTGATATTCAGAATAGTTCAAAATGTGCAATAAAATCAATATCCATTGAGTCCTCTACTGTTGCAGATCTCTCCAAGCCATACAGTTTACTATTGAGTACAAAGAACAACAATATTGAGACCCTTATGTTCTTGGATAAACAAGGTATGATTTGCTTTACCAATATTGCAGTGGATAGTGAAAAGGTAAATAAAATCGAGGCTGTGGACAGTGATAATCCATTTGTAGGTAAAGGGTTGGATATCAATACTATTGCTAAAACTTTCACCACATATAAACAAGTTGAGACCGAAGAGGGCGTATTAGAAGTTCCTGAAACTTACTCTGAGGATGTGGAATTGACGATAGACCTCAAAGCAAAAGAGTTAGCAAATACTATACATACCTTAAAACAGAGCAGAGTTGACCTGATAACCGGCAATACTGATGCCGAGTATTCGGGTGAGGCGATGAGGGCTGTTATCGACGAACTTGAAGAATCGACTGAAGATTTCTTCACCATGTTTTATGGATATAAAAAGAATTATACTCAAAGAGAAAAATTTGATATTGTGCCGAATGGTTCAGATAATTCCATTGTAATCTGCAGACTATCAGATACAAAGGGTATTCTTCCATCTGACAGTAAAGAGGGGAGGCCCATTGTTTTGACTATATCTTCAGATTCGACAAAAGATACAACTAATACTTCTGAATCTGCCGCGAAGAGTGGAAGTGGCACCTTTATCAGATATAGAGTTCCCGCTTATGTCAATGTTGTAATATCCGATGGGAATACCATTCTTTTCAAGAGAAAGGTACAGATTCTCCAATACGGAGTCGAAAATATCATACCTATGTAAATAATAAGTAAATACTAAATATTATGACAATCGAAAATTTGAACCCAACAAGAGTTTGGAAAAATTTCTACTCTTTGACACAAATTCCACGTCCATCAAAACACGAGGCCAAGGTGTCAGCATTTATGGAAAAATTTGGCAAGGACCTTGGACTTGAAACATATAAAGATAAAGTTGGCAATGTTATGATTCGCAAACCTGCCACCCCGGGAATGGAGAATCGCAAGGGCATTGTGTTGCAGGCACACCTTGATATGGTTCCTCAGAAGAATAATGACGTTGTACACGATTTTGAAAAGGACCCTATCAAACCACGCATCGTTAAGGAAGCAGATGGTGATTGGGTCTATGCAACTGGAACTACTCTTGGCGCTGATGATGGACTTGGAGTTGCAGCGGCTATGGCGATTCTTGAATCTAAGGATTTGAAACATGGTCCAATTGAAGCACTGTTTACAATAGATGAAGAGACAGGTATGACAGGTGCGTTCGCACTCGCTCCGAATTGGTTTAAAGGTGATATTCTACTGAATCTTGACTCTGAAACTGAGGGTGAACTATATGTTGGCTGTGCAGGAGGTTTGGATGCTACCGTTTCATTGAAATATAAGGAAGAGGATTTGGAGAATGGTTACAAAGTTTTCCAAGTTAGCGTTAAAGGGCTTCGTGGAGGACATTCAGGCATGGATATCCATGAAGGTCGTGCCAATGCTAATAAAATAATGACACGAGTATTGATTCCATTCTTGAGAGATCTTAAAGCAAAGCTCGCATCTGTTGAAGGTGGTAATCTTAGAAATGCAATTCCTCGTGAGTCTTTTGCTATAGTTGCTATTCCAGAAGCAAAAGTAGCTGCTGCAGAGACTATTTTGGCTAAAGTTCTGGCAGAAGTTAAAAATGAGTATGGCCCAATCGATCCGGCTATTGAAATATTTATGACTCCAGCTAAAACCAAGAAAGTTATGGCGGGGAATGTGGCTCTTAAAGCGATGAAAGCTATTGCCGCATGCCCTAATGGTGTTGATAGAATGAGCTTGGAAGTTGATGGTTTGGTAGAGGCTTCAAATAATCTTGCAATAGTTAAGAGCGAAAATGGTGTTATCTCTGTCAAGACACTGTTAAGATCATCTATTGATAGTACCAAGATGGCTTTAGCTGAACAATTGCGTGCATGTTTTGAACTTGCTGGAGCTAAGGTGACATTAACAGGTGGCTATTCCGGTTGGCAGCCAAATATGGCATCCCCAATTCTTAAAACCATGAAGGAAGTTTACAAAAAATTATACAAGAAAGAGCCAGCTGTAATGGCTATTCACGCTGGTCTTGAATGTGGTATTCTTGGTGGTAAGTATCCAAATTGGGATATGGTATCATGCGGCCCTACTTTGAAATCACCTCACTCTCCAGATGAGAGGGCTTTCGTTCCTTCTGTAGAGAAATGGTGGAATTTCTTGGTTGCTGTCCTTGAGAATGCTCCAAAGAAGTAAAATATTTTGATAATTAAATAATTGTCGCTATATTTGCAGCCCTTTTGGGAAGACCCGAAAGGGCTTATTATTAATTTAAACTTTAACAAAAATGTTGAAACAGTACGAAACCGTTTTCATTGCAACTCCCGTTTTGTCTGAATCTCAGATGAAGGAAGCGGTTGCTAAGTACACTGACCTTATCAAAGCTAATGGTGGTGAGATCGTGTATGAAGAGGATTGGGGCCTAAGAAAGTTGGCTTATCCAATTCAGAAAAAAACTACAGGATTCTATCATTTGATCGAATTCAAAGCAGAACCTAGCTTTATTGCTACTTTTGAAACTCAGTACAAACGTGATGAACGTATCATCCGTTTCCAGACTGTTGCTATGGATAAATATGCGATTGCTTATGCAGAGCGTCGTCGTTCTAAGAAATCTGAAGCAGCTGCACCTGCTCAAACTAACGAATAAGGAGATTATATTATGGCACAAAATGATGACATCCGCTATTTGAATCCTCCTACAGTTGAGGTTAAAAAGAAAAAATACTGCCGTTTCAAAAAGGCTGGTATCAAATATATCGACTATAAAGATGCTGAATTCTTGAAGAAATTCTTGAACGAGCAAGGTAAGATTCTTCCTCGTCGCATCACTGGTACATCTTTGAAATTCCAGAAGAAAGTTGCTCAGGCAGTTAAAAGAGCAAGAAATCTTGCACTTCTACCATTCGTAACAGACTTATTGAAATAATCAGGAGGGCATATGGAAATTATACTTAAACAAGACGTTCAAAACCTTGGACTTAAAGACGATGTTGTAACTGTAAAAGACGGTTACGCAGCTAACTACCTTATCCCTCAGGGAATGGCTATCATGGCTACTCCAACTGCTAAAAAGATTCACGCTGAAAACCTAAAGCAGAGAGCGCACAAAGAGGCTAAAATCCGCAAGGATGCTGAAGCTCTTGCAGCTAAACTTAACGGTATCACTGTTAAAGTTGCAGCAAAAGTAAGCGAGACTGGTAAAGTATTCGGTTCTGTTAACAATATTCAAGTAGCTGAGGCTCTTGTAGCTCTTGGTCACCAGATCGATCGTAAAGATATCACTCTTGTAGGTGAAGATAACCTTAAACAAGTTGGTACTTACGAAGCTTCTGTTAAATGCTACCGCGATATCAAAGCTACTGTTAACGTAGAAGTTGTTGCTGAATAAGTAAATAAAGCCTAAACTTAAAACTTAACCATAAAGAGGTGATTCCAATTTGGAACCACCTCTTTTTTTATCGTTTTTCACCTAGAACAGTCCATCGGATGAATGGTATTCTGTGAAATACTTCATATAATAATGAAGTGCCAATGAATACAATCAATGTCAGTAATGTGTAGATTAGCCATGGGGCCATCGATGTGTATGTTTTGAACATGAAACCGAAAGAGGCCAAAATGCTGTAATGAAGCACATACAAGCCGTAACTTGTTCGATTCATATATTTACAGAATCGATCTGTCTTGTCACAATAATTCATGAATATACCCATAGTGGCAAGTATCATCAACCAAGCGTATAAACAGTTTAACCAACTTGCAAGATATTCTGGGCTCGTATTATTTTTACCCCAGCCCGTAATGCATAGTGCTATACATGCGATGATCGCACATACCGATATAGGCTTGCCCATCTCCTTCACTTTTTGTTGAATTGATTCATTAGAAAAGATGAAGTACCCCATCAAGAATGGAATAATGTATGCAATAGGCTTATATAGATTATATAAGCCATCCAAAGTGTCTGGTCTTGGGTTGAAATTCATAAATTGAGAACCTAGATATATCAAAATCCCCAATAGTATGATGGTCGGTGTTGATGCCTTTGAACAAAACTCTCTGAATTTTCCTTTAGAATCCAGTTTGCTTATTGGAATCAATAAAAGAGAGAATACCCATAACTCTTGAGCGAACCATAACGGACCACTTCCACTTACTGAGAGCACGATCCATTTAATGATTGGTGGTAATGATGCTAATGCGTCCAGTTCTGCCGCACATCTTGTGTTGAAATAACCTGTAGTCCACTGAAAGACCAAAAGACCTATTGTTCCGGGAACCAGAAGCTTCAAAGAACGGGATCTGATATACTCCTTTTTGCTCCTTTTATCCAAAGAATATTTTGCGCTGATTCCTGCTAGAAGAAAAAGCAACATCATAAACCAAGGGTATAGGATATACATAACTATATCTTGAGGTTGTTTCATAGGATCGTCTACGAATCCACCAATTCCTCCGAATACCCCTTTATTGTTATAAAAATAGATGACGTGGTAAAACAGTACCAGCAATACTGTTGTCCATCTTAGATTATCCAGCCAATGTCTTCTCATTTTATTGACAGGCCCTCCACTACCTGGCCAACTAGCGAAGAAAAGAGTTCAGTCTTGACCATTGCCAATCCGTTTTTATCTCCAAGCAACATCATTGAGTCGCCTGGTTTGATGTCATACTGAATCCTTGCATCTTTAGGTATTACAATCTGACCTTTGTCGCCGACTTTGACAACGCCAAAGATATAATTCTCGTCTTTTTTCTCCATAGTATAAATAGTAAGAAAATTCCCACAAATATAACATATCTTTTTTTAGATTGAAATAATTATGTGAAAAAATTATTTTTTGCGTACATTTGGCGGCCGAAAACTATTATAATTATAACTGACAAATGATCTCTTTTCTTATTTGTGTTGCCCTTCTTATATTGGGATATGTCTTTTATGGAAGGCTTGTAGAGAGACTCTTTGGGACAGATCCTAAGCGTCCCACTCCCGCTATGTATAAACCGGATGGTATGGACTGTGTCCCAATGCCAACGTGGAAAGTTTTCATGATTCAATTCCTGAATATTGCAGGAACGGGTCCGGTTTTCGGATCTATAATGGGAGCTAAATTCGGCTCGTCATGCTATCTTTGGATAGTCTTCGGTTCAATATTCGCCGGTGCAGTCCACGATTATATTTCCGGTATGATGTCAATCCGTTCTGGTGGTCTGGGAGTCCCAAACCTTGTTGGGCACTTCTTGGGCAATGGAACAAGGAAATCGATGTTGATTTTTTCGGTTTTCTTCATGATATTGGTAGGGGCAGTTTTTGTTTATAGCCCTGCTATTATTCTTGGCGGTATGACCAATTTCTTCGGTGACGAATCTAAGTCAGCGCTTCTTTGGGGTGGAATAATATTCGTTTATTATGTAGTTGCCACCCTTGTACCTATTCATAAACTTATTGGTAAGATCTATCCTGTATTTGCAGGGGCTATCTTATTTATGGCGGTGCTGCTTGGAATCCGTCTATTCTCAATATGGCCTTCAATACCAGAGTTATGGGATGGATTTCAGAATAAAACAACTACATTCGGAATACAAAATCAATCGATATTCCCTTGTCTGTTCATTACTATTGCATGTGGCGCCATCAGTGGTTTCCACGCGACCCAATGCCCTATGATGGCACGTTGCATCAAGAACGAAAAATTGGGAAGGCCAGTATTTTATGGTGCGATGATCGTTGAGGGGGTCGTTGCATTGATTTGGGCCGCTATTGCATCGTGGTTCTTCTATGATGGCGGAATGGAATCTATTGGCATCCCTGCAAACACACAGGCTCCTGAAATAGTGATTGCTATAGCAAAATCATGGCTTGGTACCGTGGGAAGCGTACTTGCATTACTTGGTGTAGTAGCTGCACCTATCACTACAGGAGATACTGCATTGAGAAGTGCCCGTCTTATGGTGGCTGATTTCTTCCACATTGACCAAAAGCCTTTAATCAAACGTCTTTATATCGCTATCCCTATCTTCATAGGCGTGTCACTGATCCTCTGGTTTAATATAGCTGACAGCGATGGATTCAACAAGGTATGGCGTTATTTCGGGTTGGCTAACCAGTCTTTGGCTGTTTTCATTTTGTGGACAGAGACATCATTCTTCTCTCAAACATTCCATGATCACCGCTATCTGATTACTATGATTCCAGCTTGCTTTGTGACAAGTGTATGCGTTACATATTTCTTCGTGGATCCAACTTGTTTAGCTTTGCCTCAATCATTTACAATCTGGATTGCTTTGGCTGTATGGACGATATGTTTAACTGCATTCTATTTGATACGCAAGTATAATCCTAATAAGAAAATCACAGTTTGATTGCTAAACGTGTTCCTAGGCACAAGGCTCTTAACTAAAATTTAGTATATTTGTAAATTGCAATGATTTTTGTGAGATGGATACATTTAGAAGAGTTCTTGCTTATGGAAAACCTTACGGACGTTATTGGCCGCCATATTTAGCGCTGTCAATACTATCCGTTATTTTCGGTGTTGTAAATTATGCTCTTTTAGGTCCATTCTTGACAGTCCTATTTGAGTCAGATACAATTGCCCAAACTTGTGCAAAACCTGAGTTTTCACTGACGATTGACTATTTCTTCGATCTTTTCCAATACTTCTTGATAGGAATCATAGGGGATGGGGGAGTTATCAAAGGGTTGCTTTTTGTAGCTATTGCCCTTATTGTTGCTTGTTTCTTCTCTGATCTATGCAGATATCTGTCTCAACGTATCCTCGTCAGTATGAAGACTAATCTTATGAAGAATATCAGAACAGATCTATTCCATAAGATTGCGGATATGAATATTGGATATTTCAATGACAAACGCAAAGGAGATATTCTTTCGAGTATTTCAAATGATGTCAATGAGGTCCAGAATACGATAGCCAATAGTTTTCACATCATATTCAGAGAGCCGTTGCTTGTAATCGGTTTCCTTGTGATGCTCTTCTATATGTCTCCTAAATTGACTTTGGTCTCTTTAGTGGCTTTGCCTATCTCTGCATTGGTCGTTACGAGAATAACCAGGTTTCTAAGGCGAGGTTCGGTTAAGACTCAGAGTTTGATGGGTCGTATCTTAAGTATGTATGAGGAGGCAATATCCGGTTCCAGAATCATCAAGGCTTTCAATGCTCAAAAATATGTCGATGGTAATTTTGAACGATATAATGAAGAACATAGAAGGATATCAAGAGCGGTATCCAACCGTCAAGAGCTGGCTTCGCCAACGTCTGAATTTCTTGGAATCTCTATAGCAGCAATTGTTCTTTTTTATGGAGGATGGCTTAATATCAATGGCCAACTAGGCATGACGTGGCCAGAATTCATAGTTTATATAGGTTTCTATTGGCGAGTTCTGGAACCAGCCAAGTCAATAGCGAACTCATATGCAGGAATCCAACGCGGGTTGGTCTCTGCAAATAGAATCTTTGCAATACTTGATGTTGAAAACGAAGTTAAAGAGAGTGATAATCCACTTCCGCTACCTACTTTCGATAACTCAATAGAATTCAAACATGTTTCTTTTAGCTATGAAAGTGAACCGGTCTTGAAGGATATCAATCTTACTATTCCTAAGGGTAAGATGATAGCAGTTGTAGGACCATCTGGGGCTGGAAAATCGACTATGGCAGACTTGATTCCTAGGTTTTGGGATATCAATGAAGGCGAAATCCTTTTGGATGGGCATAATATCAAGAGTTATAAATTACAGGAACTGACACAATTATTAGGTGTCGTTACCCAGGAATCCATACTGTTCAATGACACTGTATATAACAATATCTCTTTTGGCGCTGAGAATATTTCTGAAGAAGATGTAATACAAGCTGCTAAAATAGCAAATGCACATGAATTCATAGAGCAGTTGGAGAATGGTTATCAGACCAATATTGGCGATAGAGGTTCGAAATTATCCGGTGGTCAACGCCAAAGAATAGCGATAGCTAGAGCAATCCTTAAAAACCCTCCGATTTTAATTCTGGACGAGGCGACATCTGCACTGGATACTGAAAGTGAAAAACTGGTACAAGATGCTCTATCAAAATTGATGGCTAACAGAACGTCCCTTGTGATAGCCCACAGACTTTCTACTATCCGTAATGCAGACGAGATTGTTGTATTGCAGGGTGGAAGAGTTGTTGAGCGTGGCAATCATAACGAATTGATAAATAGTAATGGTTTATATTCACACTTGTGTGAATTACAGAACTTTTCATAACATATATGGCAAAATCTCTCAATAATATGTTTGCGAACAGTTTCAAAGAGAACTGGGACCGACCTGCATTGACCAATTACAAGCAAGATACAATCACTTACTGTGAGTTGGCCACGAAAATAGCTCGAATTCATATTATGTTCGAAAAGATTGGTGTGAAAAAAGGGGACAATATCGCGTTGTGTTCCAAGAACTGTGTCAATTGGGCTGTGGCTTATTTGGCAACATTGACATATGGTGCTGTTGTAGTACCAATCTTGCCAGATTTCAAAGCCAGTAATATACACCATCTCATAAACCATTGTGAAGCAAAAGTCTTTTTCGTGGGCTCGCAGATATGGGATTCAATAAGCCCGACAGAAATGCCAAAATTACAGGTGATAGTATCTCTCACAGATATGCATACCATTTCTGCAGAGGATGAAATTGCATTTAAGTCTGAGGCTGGGATGAATACGCTGTTTGATGAGAAATACCCACAAGGATTTGGCCCGAAAGATATAAAATATCATGACGACAAGCCATCTGAATTGGCATTGATCAGCTATACCTCAGGTACGTCCGGGTTCTCAAAAGGGGTAATGTTGCCATATCGTTCACTATGGTCAAACGTATGTTTTGCCGGATATGCTGAGCCACAGATGAACAATAACTCAAAGATGTTGGCAATATTACCATCTGCACACATGTACGGGATGATTTTCGAATTCCTTTTTGAGATGACAATTGGGGCTCACGTATATTTCTTGACTCGATTGCCAAGCCCGAAAGTTATTACATCAGCGATGAATGATGTCAAACCCGATGTAGTAATTGCTGTACCGTTGATAATTGAAAAGATATATAAATATAATTTATTGCCATTCATCAGTAAGGGCCGTATTAGGATGCTGCTGAATCTTCCACTTTTGGACTCCATTGTCAAGAAGAAGATAAAAGATGAACTTGTTAACTCCTTCGGCGGTGTTTTTAAAGAGACTATTATTGGAGGTGCTGCTTTCAATAGAGAGGCTGAGGCATTCTTTAAAAGAATTGAATTTCCTTATACAATAGGATACGGTATGACAGAGTGTGGTCCAATCATCACCTATGTACCGTGGGATCAGACCAGATTGTTTTCTTGTGGCAAAGTTGCTCCAAGGATGAAGATCAAGATTGATTCACCAAAACCAAAAGAGATTCCTGGAGAGATTATGGTACGAGGTGATAACGTCTTTTTGGGTTATTATAAAGATAAAAAAGCAACAGAGGCTGCTTTTGATGACGGATGGTTCCGCACAGGTGATATGGGAATTATGGATAAGGATGGATATCTGTATATAAAGGGTAGATGTAAGAATATGATTCTTGGGCCTTCAGGTCAGAATATCAATCCTGAAGAGATTGAAAGTATCATCAACAATATTCAATATGTCAGTGAATCTCTTGTCATTGAGGATGATGGATTATTGACAGCACTCATATTCCCGGATTTCTCAATGGTAGAAGATGATAATCTGACAGAGACGGAATTGGAGAAGAGACTGGATGAGGAGATAAAGATGGTCAACCTTGAGCTTCCTCATTTCTCGAAAATTTCGAAATTCGAATTGATGCCAGAGGAGTTCGAAAAGACTCCAAAGAGAAGCATCAAACGTTATTTATATCAAAGAAATAAATAAAAGGGCTATGGAAAAGAGCGAGAAACAGATTCAATTTGATAAAAGTTATCTTGAAATGGCTCAAGTGTGGGCTAAGAATTCATATTGTAAGCGACGTCAAGTAGGTGCTATCATTGTAAAGGATAGAATGATAATCTCTGATGGCTTCAATGGGACGCCTTCTGGCTTCGAAAACGTATGTGAAGACGAGAATGGTATCACAAAGCCTTATGTCCTTCATGCTGAAGCGAATGCTATCACGAAAGTAGCGAAGAGCAGCAACAGCAGTGACGGCGCTACTTTGTATGTAACTGCGTCTCCATGTATGGAGTGCGCAAAACTGATTGTCCAAGCCGGTATCAAGAGAGTGGTGTATCATGACTTATATCATAATACTGATGGCATAGATCTATTGAAAAAGGTTGGAATTGAGGTGATTCAATATTAGACAGAAGAGAGATGGAAAAGAATAGGAATAAATCTATTACAATCCTCCTATGGTTGGTAATACTTCTATTGGGAATAATAATAGTTCAAAATATTTTTGCCCCTAAAAGGCAGCAGGCAAGGGATATAGACAGTGCTAAGAGTGACTGGGCTAAATTATTGCTGGTTTTGGAGACAATGGATAAAGATTATGTTGACTCTGTTGACCATGCAAAAGTTACAGAAGATATTCTGCCGCTGATAATGTCCGAATTGGACCCTCACTCAGTCTATTTTAAACCAGAAGAGTTGAAAGATGCGGAGGAGTCACTGCAGGGAGGATTTGATGGTATTGGCATCCAGTTCAATGTACCAAATGACACTGCTATTGTAGCCAATGTAATTGTTGGAGGACCATCTGAGAAGGTAGGACTTATGGCTGGCGACAGAATAATAAAAGTAGACGATAAAGTAATCGCCGGTGTAGGTTTCCCACAAGATTCGATGGTGATGTTGATGAAAGGAATGAAGGGAACAAAGGTAAAAATCAGTGTTATGAGGGATGGCGACCCAAAACTTGTAGAGTTTGATATAATTCGTGATAAAATCCCCGTAAATAGCGTTGACGTAGCCTTTATGATAAATGATACTACCGGATATATAAAACTCTCTAAATTCGCCCGTACGAGCTATTTTGAGGTACTTGAGAGCGCCATCAAGCTTCGCGCTGAGGGAATGAGGAAGTTAATCTTCGATTTGCGTGACAACACCGGTGGTTTTTTGGATCAGGCGCTATTACTGTCCAATGAATTCCTTCCGAAAGGAGCTTTAGTATTCTATATGGAAGGTAAGAACAGACCTAGGGAAGAGTTTGTGGCTGATGGACACGGAACTTGTAAAGATATAGAGCTAGCAGTATTGATTAATGAATCATCTGCATCTTCCAGTGAAATCTTCGCCGGGGCAATGCAGGACAATGACCGCGCAACTATATATGGATTGAGATCATTTGGAAAAGGTCTTGTACAAGAGCCATTCTATTTTTCCGATGGCTCAGGTATCAGATTGACAATAGCTCGTTATTACACTCCTACAGGAAGATCCATTCAGAAACCATATGGTTCAGATGAGGACTATTATGGAGATATATATCAGAGATATATAAGTGGTGAGATGATGAGCCGAGACAGTATCAAGGTAAATGATTCCCTTAAATATGTTACTCCTAAGGGTAAGATAGTATATGGTGGCGGTGGAATCATTCCCGATGTATTCATTCCTCTGGATACAACAGGAGCATCTGAATATCTGATTAACTGTAACAGACAGAGTCTCCAGACAAGATTTGCTACCAAGATTGTCGATCAACACAGAGCTCAGACAAGAGAGATAAAGGATATGGCATCTCTTGAAAGATTCCTAAATTCGATGGATCTCAAGAGTGAGTTCATTGCTTTTACAAAGAGTTACGGATTCACTCCGACAGCTTCTGATTGGGCTGTGTCCGGTGATATCATTATGACACAAATTAAGGCATTGATTGGAAGGTATACCCCTATGGATGATCAAGCCTTTTATCCGATATACTTAAAGATAGATAATACTGTACAAGCAGCTATTTCAGGGAAAACTAACTAATTATGAAACAATTTTATTTACTTCTAATCACCATACTTTTGGTAGTGGTTTCTTGTGAAGATGTCAATAAACCTTCTCTTGACAATAAACCTATTGTAATTCTCTACGATAATGATGTTCATTGTGGCAATGATGCCGAAGGGTATGCCCAGATAGCTGGATTGCGTTCAGCGATAGTAGATAGCGACACAGCATATTGTATTATTGTCAGCTCCGGTGATTATATCTACGGAAACATATTAGGTTCTTTGACCAGTGGAGGTGATATAATAAAGATTATGAATGCCGCGCAATATGATGTCGTCGGTCTTGGAAATCATGAATTCGATTATGGTGTTGACAGATTACTGGAACTTGAGAAGCAGATGAAATTCTCGATTGTCAATGCCAATGTAAGTTCCAATCTTTCAGGTAAAAATCTCTTTTCTCCATACAAAATAATAGAGTTTGGAAAAATAAAGGTAGCATTCATAGGCGTTGTAACTCCAGATGCAAGAAAGAAGGCATATAAATACTTCTGGGATGAGAATGCTGATCCCCTTTATAGCTTCGCAGAGGATAACCTCTCACAAAAGATTCAAACAACCGTTGACGAAGTAAAGAGTTTAGGAGCGCATTATGTTATACTCTTGTCACACCTTGGAGAATATGATACAGACTATTTAAGTACCAAGTTAATTGCTGAAACCTCAGGGATTGACGTTGTTCTGGATGCACACACACATTCTGTAATTGAACGTCAAATGGTAGCAAACAGGGATGGGGAAGAGATACTTATGTCTCAAACAGGTACTAAATTTGAAAATATTGGCAAGTTATACATTGGTAAAGATGGTACCATTTCTACAGAATTATTACCCATCAACGAGGTAAAACAAGTTGAATACAGCGTTAAGAGTATTGTTGATAGTATAAATATAGTATTGAACAAAAAGCTTGATGTAAAAATTGCTACAAGCGATGTAGAACTCGTCATTACTGATGATAATGGGAATCGCATTGTCAGATTACGTGAAGCTAACATTGGCGATTTTGTTGCTGATGCATTCAAAACTGTAGGGGGTACTGAAATAGGTATTACAAGCGGTGCTGCGATTTATACTTCTCTACCGAAAGGAGATATTACTAGGAAAATGATACTAAATGTATTTCCTTATAACAACCTGATAGAAACTATTGAGGTAAGAGGTAAATATTTTGCAGGATATCTAAACCGTTGTACTAAAGGTGTTAATAAGGGTGAAGAATCCGGAACATTTCCACAGATATCCGGAATCAGGTATACCGTCCACATGAACGCAGATACTAGAGTAGGCGAGGGGGATGTTGAATTCTACAACGAACAGAGCGGACAGTATGAGCCCATTGACCCTGAAAGATATTATACTGTAACTACTTCACAGTATCTTGTTGGGGCAAGAGGCGAATTCTTAGGGGATTATAAAGTATTAGCAACTGAAATTGGCGTTGATAATGAAATGATAATAAAGTACATTATCGAGAATCTAAATGGTCATATTGATAGCAGATACGCCGAGCCAGCAGGAAGAGTTATTTTTGTGCAATAAAGCGATAGACAATCTCTCCTGATTGTTTGGCTGGAGCTGTTGATGAGGCTGTAAAACGGGAACGTTTTGCGGCCTCAATTGCATACTCTCTCAATGATTCATCTGGAGACGAGATAGACTCCATCACACTGGCTTCTATAACCCGTCCATTTCTTCCAACTATTATCTCGACGGCAACGTCACCAGCTCCGTATCCCTTATATGCAGGAACAGGAAGGTAATTGGCTTTACGACCCTCCAAAGAGTATGAAATCACAGATGGCCCTTTATATGTGGATTTTGAATCTTGTTTTTTAGTTTGAGTCGGTGGAGTGATGTCAACAACTTCATCTGATTTCTCCTGAGACATGGCATCACGCCTTGATGCATCTAGTCTGGATTGAAGGTCACGTGCCTGTTGATAGACTTCAGATGGATTACTGTTTCTGTCATCTCTCAATTGCTCTCCATTTACATCCACAGCAACATTCCTGACTTCCATTCGTCGTGATGATATTAGTTCATCAAGCTCCTTACTGATCTCCTCCTTCAAATCGTCTTCTTTCTGGAGTTCCTCTTTCTGTTCTTGTTTAGAGAAATCCAAGACAAAAGAGGTCTCACCTCTTGTGATCTTACCAATCGATACAAGAAGAAGTATTATTAAAACAATCAGGTGGAATGATATAGTTGTATATAATCCCACCCGAGAAGATTTTCTGGATTCTCTATCCATTTCTTATATTATTTCAATCTCCCAATGCTGTCTTGATTGTTGCAGTTAACATATTGATTGCAACTTTATTCTCTCCACCCTGTGGGACAATGATATCAGCATATCGCTTGGATGGAGCTATGAATTGAATATGCATTGGTTTAACTGTTTTTTCGTATCTACGAAGTACTTGTTGTACTGTCTTGCCACGTTCAACGATATCTCTTTCAACTATTCTGGAGAGTCTATCGTCATCATCAGCATCAACGAATACCATAATATCAAGTTGCTCTCTTAATTTTTCACAAGTAAAAATTAAAATCCCCTCTACAATGATAATCGGTGCAGGATATACTGTTATTGTATTCAACGAATCCCGTGTGCAGGTTAGATAAGAATAGATTGGCTGCTCAACTGCATGACCAGCTTTTAACTCCTTCAACTGTTCAACCAAAAGCTCCCAATCAATTGAATTTGGATGATCGAAATTCTGAGCCTGTCGAACATCTGGTTCCAAGTGACCTAAATCCTTATAGTAAGAATCTTGTGGAATAACTACGATGTGTTCGCTTAATCGTTCTTTAAGTTTTTGAACAACAGTTGTTTTTCCTGAACCTGAACCTCCTGCTATACCGATTAGTAACATTACAATTAATTATTGATGAATAAATGGACCTTTTCTATTAGAACTCTGCTGTCTTTGGCGTTCTAGGGAATGGGATGACGTCTCTGATATTTGACATGCCTGTTACGAAAAGCAACAACCTTTCAAAACCAAGACCGAAACCACTATGAGGTGCAGAACCGAAGCGACGTGTATCAATGTACCACCATAGGTTCTTTGTATCCATATTAAGTTCCTTGATTCTTGCTTCAAGTTTTTCCAATGACTCCTCACGTTGTGATCCACCGATAATTTCACCGATCTTAGGGAAGAGTACATCCATTGCACGTACAGTTTTGCCATCGTCATTCTGTTTCATATAGAATGCCTTGATATCCTTAGGGTAATCAGTAAGAATGACTGGTTTCTTGAAGTGTTGCTCTACCAAGTATCTTTCATGTTCGCTCTGAAGATCGATACCCCATTCTACAGGATATTCAAATTTGACACCCGAAGCTTTCAATATTTCGACACCCTCTGTATAAGGAAGTCGTACGAATTCTGTATTGATAACATTTTCAAGTCGTTCTATCAATTCCTTGTCGAACATATCGTTTAAGAATTTGATATCGTCCATGCAGTTATCCAATGCGTATTTTACGCAATATTTAATAAACTCCTCTGCGAGATCCATATTGTCTTTAATCTCATAGAATGCCATCTCCGGTTCAATCATCCAGAACTCTGCCAGGTGGCGAGGAGTGTTAGAATTTTCAGCGCGGAATGTTGGCCCAAAAGTATAGATTTCACCTAGTGCCATTGCACCCAGCTCGCCTTCCAATTGCCCACTAACTGTCAAAGATGTAGGACGGGCGAAGAAATCCTGGTCATAATCAATACTTCCATCCTCTCTCTTTGGAATGTTGTTAAGATCCATAGTAGTAACTTGGAACATAGCTCCAGCACCTTCACAGTCAGAACCTGTGATAAGTGGAGTGTGTAGATATACGAATCCTTTGTCATTGAAGAATTTATGAATAGCGAATGCCATTGCATGGCGGATTCTTAACACAGCTCCAAAAGTATTTGTACGTGGACGCAAGTGAGCAATCTCACGTAGAAACTCCATGCTGTGACCCTTTTTCTGAAGTGGATATTCGTTGGGATCAGCTATACCAAGTACCTCAATCTCCTTGGCCTGTATCTCTACAGCCTGACCACTACCCATTGAAGCAACTAATTCACCTTTAACAGAGATACAAGCACCTGTGGTGATGTTCTTCATAACATCCTCATCAAACATGGCTGGGTCTGCCACTATTTGAATATTATTTATGGTAGAACCATCGTTCAATGCGATGAATGCTACATTCTTATTACCTCTTTTTGTTCTTACCCAACCTTTGGCCAAAACTTCTTGACCTGGTGTTTCATTCAATAATTTTGAAACTTTAGTTCTTTCCATAATATTAAAAATATGTGTCGGATAGTTTTTGTACTATCCGACACTATGTTAATCAATTAAAATTCAACACCCATTGCAGCGCAAATCTTCTTAGGAATCTCAGTGTTATCCTGTCTTCCTACGAATGCTTGGCTACCAGCGCCAATTGCAAATACTGGAACGTATGAACCTGCGTGATCGCGTGTAGTCCAACCGATTCTAGCTCTGTCTGACAATGTTTCTGGAGCAACGTAATTAGGATCGCCTGGTTTAGGTTGGCTCATATAGTTCTCTACAGTTACTCTTGGTCTTTCAACTGCATCTGGTTCATCAACAACACTTAGATCGAAAGTATAACCTTTCTTACCAAGTGACAAACCACCAGTTTCGTGGTCAGCTGTGATAACGATTAGAGTCTCGTCTGGATGTTTCTCATAGAAAGCATAGGCAACTTTAACAGCCTCATCCATGCCCAATGTTTCAAAAATTGCATGTTTAAGGTCATTTGAGTGACCAGCCCAGTCGATCTGACCGCCTTCAACCATCATAAAGAAACCTTTTTCATTCTCAAGAACCTCGATTGCCTCTGAAACTAGGTCAGAAAGTGCAAGGTCACCCTCTTTAAGGTCAGCTTGGTATGGAAGGTTTCCACCTCTTTTAACAGTTGTATCAGCGAAAACGATAACCTTATCTTTCTTCTCTAATGAAGCGAAAGCTGCTTTACCGTTTGCGATTGAATAACCAGCTTCTTCGAACATTTCGTAAGAGTTCTTATCTTCACCTTTACGTCCTGAAGGTTGATATACTGCACCACCACCGAAGAATTCGAAATTTGATTCTGGAATTTCGCATGATATGCTGTAGTAGTCATTTCTATCTGTAGAGTGAGCATAGAATGCTGCAGGTGTAGCGTGATTTAGAGGAACAGTTGTCATAATACCAACTTTGTAACCTGCATCGTGAATCTTCTTAGCGATACTAGTAAAATGTGTAGTAGAGTCTGGTGCAATACCTAACATATGGTTATTTGTCTTGTTACCAGTTGAAAGAGCAGTACCTGCTGCTGAAGAGTCAGTGATATTTGAGTCTGCTGAGTATGTGGTTGCAATACCAGTTACAGGAAATGCAGAAAAACACAAAGGAAGGCGTCCAATTGGGTCACCAGCTTTCATTGATTGATAAGCTTCTGCTAAACAAACAGTCTGGAAACTCATACCATCGCCAATAAAATAGAATACATACTTTGCTTTCTTTTCTCCACATGCAGTTACGCAGCATAGCAGAACTATTGAAGCTAAAATTGAAAATAGTTTTTTCATAAATTAATGTTATAAGGTTATAATAGAAAGGGTGATTCAGAAATCACCCTTTCTAAAGATATGTAATAGTTTATTATTACTTAGTTGCTTTGCGAGCGCCATACATAATCTTCAAAGCTGAACAACGACGAAGTTCTTGTTTTACGTCTGTGATGATACCCATACGAGTGTCTTCATCAGCTTTAATAGATACTGTCATGAATGGACGGTCACCTTCGCTTAGATTTTCACGTTCTGCTGCGATAAAGTCACGAATATCGTCAATTGTACGGAAAGAGTCATTTAACTGGATACGGCTATCAGTACCATATTGAGCTTGGAACTGAGAAGTAGGTGTACCAATATAAATGTAAGAAGCTAAGTCTTTACGTTCAAGCTTTGCAATTTCAGAAGCCTGTGGAAGACTAACTTGTACTTTACGGTCAGTTTGACGCATACTAGTTGATACCATGAAGAACATCAAAATCATGAACACGATATCAGGAAGAGACGCTGTACTAATAGCAGGAGTCTCCTTTTTGCCGTTTTTGATAAATTTAGCCATACTGATTTCTCTCCTTATTTTTTCTTAACATCCTTAGGCTCTGCTTCTGAGATATTCTGAGGGATAACCTTTTTAACGATTTCCTGAGTTTCCTCATCTAGCTTAGCATATTTCTTGCCATAAGTCTGCATTGAGAAGTCATCACGAAGTTCGTTAACGGCTTTGATAAGCTCGTTCTGAACCTCGATATACTTGCTGTAACTTGTACCACGGTCATTCTGCAAAGAGATTACACCTTTTGATACAGATGCAGTACCGTAACCTTCGATCTCTTGGTCAGCCTTTTCAGGAAGAGTAGGATCGTTAGTTGGGTTTGTCAAGAATTCTTTAATTTTATCTTTCAGCTGGCTGACATCCATCGGTTGATTACCGGCGAACAATTTATCATTGGAGTTAATCTTAACTTCGATGATGTTGCGACGATTTACCTTAGTATCTTCTACTTTCTGATCTTCAGCTGGTAGAGGAGGTAGACGTCTTGACAAACCCTCTTCGTGGTCCATTGTAGTAACCATCAAGAAGAAGATCAACATCAAGAAAGAGATATCCGCCATTGATCCGCCGTTTATTTCGGGAGTCTTTTTTGCTGCCATCTTAAATTACTTTTTAATTGCGTTACGAATTGCGCCCCATACTAGAGCTACTAGTGATCCTGCTAGGAACAAATATGTTACATAAAGTGCAGTATCAGCAAATTTCAATGTGCCTGCATCGTATACCTTATTTGCAACAGGTGTACCTGGAGCCAATAGGTAAGCTGCACCTAGTACTACTACTACGCCTACGATGATTGCAATAAGTCCGATAACACCTTTCTTTGACTTGAATGCCTTAGCAAGTGTGAATAGGACTACAAGAACGATAGATACAGCTAGAAGAGCATATGTCCAGAATAGATACATGTTCAACAAGCCATCCTCTTTTGTTCCATTGTTGCCAACGAAATACACAACAAAAGCAACCAACGAAAGTACAAGAAGTACTATTTCGATAAGTTTAAATAATTTTTGCTTCATTGTGATTAATTATTTTGAATATTTAACAAGTAGGTCTACTAGTGAGATAGAAGCATCTTCCATTGAAACAACGATAGTGTCAACCTTTGATGCAAGATAGTTATAGAAAATCTGAAGGATAATAGCTACGATCAAACCACCTACTGTTGTGATCAACGCAACTTTCATACCACCTGCTACTAGAGCTGGGCTGATATCACCGGCAACCTCGATAGCATCGAATGCCTGGATCATACCGATTACAGTACCCATGAAACCCAACATAGGAGCGATAGCGATGAACAATGTAATCCATGATAGACCGCTTTCTAGCTGACCCATCTGAACTGAACCATAAGATACAACAGCTTTTTCAGCATCTTCAACGCTCTGACCGTCTTTCATACGAAGAAGGGCTTGAGTAAAGATTGAAGCAACTGGGCCTTTAGTGTCTGTAGTAACTTCTAGAGCTTTAGCAACGCCACCATTCTTAAGTGCTTCTTCTACGTCAGCAAGAAGTTTCTTGTTGTTAGTTTGAGCAAGGCTCAAAGTGATAATTCTTTCAATTGCGATAGCCAAACCGAAGATAAGGCACAACAATACTGTTGCCATGAAGCCTGCACCACCTTCGATGAATTTAGCTTTAAGTTGTTGGTGTAGAGGTTCACTGCTTGCAGCTGCTGCAAATGGATTGTCTACATCCTCTGATGCTACAGCAACAGTTTCAGTTTCGTCCTGAGCACTTGCTGTTTGAAATTGAGCAGAA
This sequence comes from Bacteroidales bacterium UBA1769, assembly GCA_002314725.1. Taxonomy (GTDB): domain Bacteria; phylum Bacteroidota; class Bacteroidia; order Bacteroidales; family UBA932; genus Cacconaster. The sequence goes on along the minus strand of DCGV01000099.1, from coordinate 22,500 downwards.
ATTGTCAAAAGGCCAAGAACTGCCAAAAACATGAAAATTTTTTTCATAAGTTTTTTTGTAATTAATTATTAAACAATATTTTAAATAGTTATAGTATCTATTTAATGTGCCTTTGACGGCATATAAACATCGTGCAATTTAGGCATTTTTTTTTAATAAATTGCAATTTAGTGCGAAATTATTTAGTATTTATAAAAATATTATCAACTTATTTTTTTTGATTACTTAGAAAATTCTCCTTTCAGATTCTTTTTGAATTCTTTAATGACATCTGAGTTTCTATGGTATTCTCCAAGTAATAAAGATATTTTTGTGAGTGCTGATTCTGTAGTAATATCATAGCCACTGATTACACCGGCCTCTTCAAGGATTGCACCATTGGCATAAGCTTTCATGTCGACGGATCCGGCGTAACATTGTGTGACATTGATTACAATTAGACCTTCGGAGATGCGCTGATGCAACGTGTTAATCAGCCAATCGATATTTGGCGCATTGCCAGTACCATATGTTTCAAGAATGACAGCTCTCAAGCCTTTGATGCCTAGAATACTGTCTACATAATCCTTGTTGAGACCAGGGAATAGCTTTAGAATTGCTATTGAATTGTCGAACTTTGTATGGATTCTCAGAGGCTTACCCCATTTTGTTGGGTAGTTAATTGCTGCATAATCGTATTTTATATGAATCCCGACATCGGCGAGGACAGGGTAGTTGTCGCTTCGGAATGCTCGGAAGTTCTCTGCATTGTATTTCCTGGTTCTATTCCCTCTATATAATTGACTTTCAAAATATATACACACTTCAGGAACGATGGAATGGCCCAAATCATCCTTTGCTGCGGCCAATTCTATTGAAGATATCAGATTCTCTTTTCCATCTGTTCTCAACATTCCGATAGGAAGCTGACTACCGGTAAAGATTACAGGTTTCTCAAGGTCGTCCAACATGAAACTTAGTGCAGAGGCAGAATAAGCCATGGTGTCTGTTCCATGAAGTACGACAAAGCCGTCGTACTTATCGTAATTTTCTTTAATGAGTGTCGCCAAGGTGATGAAGAAATGAAGGTCGACATCAGAAGAGTCAATGATTGGATTGAATGAGTATGAATCGATGGTATATCCAAATTTTTTAAGTTCAGGAACCTCTTCTGTTATTTGCTTGAAATTGAAAGGTTTGAGCAATAAAGTCTCCGGATCCTGTTTCATTCCGATCGTTCCGCCTGTGTAGATTATTAAAATTTTTGATTTCATGACTTTATATCTTGAATAATTTTTTAGCGTTGGATGTAGTGGTGTCTGCTATTGTTTCCAAAGGAACCGAGGTCAATTCCTCTATCTTTTTTGCTATTAAAGGAATATATGACGATTCATTTCTTTTACCTCTGAATGGTACTGGAGTTAGATATGGACAATCTGTCTCCAATATGATGTCGTGAAGTGAGATTTTTGGGAGAATTGAGGCGATCCCAGCATTTTTATATGTTAATACGCCACCTATGCCGATTTTAAAATCACCCAATTTCAGTAACTCGCAATAGGTCTCATAACTGCCGGAATATGCATGGAAAACTCCGGAGATATCGGAATTTTTGAAATCTGAAAGGACATCCATTGTATCCGCCATGGCATCTCGGTTATGAATAATGATAGGGAGATGCTTTTTGACAGCTAGTTCTATCTGCTCTGCAAAGACTGTTTTTTGTTGTTTTACAAAATCTTTTGACCAATATTCATCCATCCCAATTTCGCCGATTGCATAAAATTTTCTGTCGTCAAGGTGATTCTTGACAAATGATAACTCTTCTTGCCAATTCTCAGCGACTGAAGTAGGGTGAAGTCCAATACATGGGTATGTCAATTCCGGAAGTTTATCTGCTACCGACAACATACTGTCATATGATGAATTATCTATGCCTGGCAAGATACATGCACAAACACCAGAGTCCTGCAATCGATTGACAACTTCGTCCAGGTCTTCGGCAAAAGCTTCGTCGTATAGATGACAATGTGTATCGATAAATTTCATGCTCGGTTTCATCAAATCATGCAAAATTAGTAATTATTTCGAGATGTATTGTTGTGATACTGTAATATAAGAGGTGTGTTCAGATGTTTTTCCGTATTGCATATTTGTTTGATTCGGCACACCTAATTATCCCGTCAATCTCCAATTCCAGTAACGCTGTTGCCAACTTACTAATGGTGTATCCGGTTTTTACAGATATTTCTGATGCGGTCATTGTATCCTCTTTGGAAAGGGCTTTAACTATAGTATGTTTGAGAGGATCTTGAATGTTGTCAAAAAGAGTTGGTTCAATTGAATGCGTTTTTCTATGCGATGCCCATCCCATACTCTCAGGAATAGTGTTGCCATTCGTTACAATTGATGCTTTGTTGGTTGCTATCAAATTATTACACCCTTCGAAAGATGCATCTCCAATTCTTCCTGGAACGGCAAATATCTCTCTATTATAAGATTCGGCGAATGATGTAGTTATCAGTCCTCCTCCCTTGATGAATGATTCGGCAAGAAGAACCGCATCAGAAATACCAGCAATAATTCTATTACGTCTATGGAAACACCCCTGTTCAATTATCCCTGTTTCTGTCGTAGATGGCCTGTCAGATAGAATTCCGCCACATTTCTCAATTTTTTGGGCAAGTCTCCTATGTCCAGACGGATATATTCTCCCTATGCAACTTGGAATAACGGCAATAGTGTTCAATCCAATCCCCATTGCACTTATATGGGCACATTCATCAATACCATATGCTAAACCGCTTACTATTACTGGATGAGGTGTTAATTCAGATAATGCCTCAATCAAACTTTGACAGGTGGATTTTCCATAAAATGTGGATCTTCTTGTCCCAACCACTCCAAGTGTTCGTTTTTCGTTTAAGTCAGAAGTCCCTCTATGGTACAAGACAAGTGATGCATCATCGCATTCCTTGAATCTAATAGGATATTTACTTTCGGTGTAAGGTATTATGTCTATCCCATTTGATAAATTGTAATCTACCTCTTTTCTGGCCTTTTCCAAAAGTGCTGGATCAGTGATAATGTCAATAATACGATTAGGGCCGTTCAGGATATCTTCCCAATCCGAAACCTTCAACCTAAATATATCTTCAAAAGTGCTGAAATGCCTGATCAGTTCGATACCCATTCTGACCTTCTTGTCAAAAGCGAGACTGGCAGCAACAGCATATACAAAAGAATCATACTCCATAATCAACCTTTTGTCGGCTAATATATGGAGTATGATTGTATTTTTATTTCCCTATTTACAATTTTGGCATAATTGTAAATACAGAAGGATAAAGCCATTAACTAAATAATGAGCATTGCATCGCCATAAGTACCAAATTGGTATCCCTCTTCGATAGCAACTTTGTACGCATTCATAATATTGTTGTATCCACCGAATGCTGCAGCATTCATCAACATAGTAGATTGAGGCAGGTGGAAATTAGTAATCAATGCATCAGGGATAGAGAATTGGTATGGAGGGAAGATGAATTTATTGGTCCATCCGTCGAAAGGCTTAATCTCTTTTGTCGTGGTAACATAAGTTTCCAGAGCTCTTACAACAGTGATGCCGACAGCGAATACTTTGTGACCACCACGTTTTGCATTGTTGACTTGTTCTGCGGTTTGCTCACTGATGAACATCTGTTCAGAATCCATTTTATGCTTCGACAGGTCTTCAACATCAACGGTATGGAAGTGAGCATTACCCATATAAAGTGTAAGGAATGCAGTGTCGATATCATAAAGTTCCATCTTCTTGAAGATGATTTTGCTGAAATGCAAACCTGCTGCAGGTGATGCCACTGCACCTTCATTTTTTGCATAAATGGTTTGAAAACGTTCTGTATCGAGTTCTTCAACACCTCGTCCAAGCCATTTTGGGATAGGAAGCTCACCCAATTTGTAAAGAGTATCACGGAACTCTTCGTATGTTCCGTCAAAAAGGAAACGAAGTGTACGTCCGCGAGAAGTGGTATTATCTATTACCTCGGCAACCAAAGAATCATCTTCTCCGAAATATAGTTTGTTACCTATTCTTATCTTTCTTGCAGGATCTACCAGAACATCCCATAGCCTCTGCTCTTTATTCAACTCTCTTAGAAGGAATACTTCTATTTCAGCACCAGTTTTTTCCTTGTTGCCACGCAAGCGAGCAGGGAAAACCTTGGCATCATTAAATACGAATAGATCGTGAGGTGAGCAGTATTCTATAATATCTTTAAAAATTTTATGTTCTATCTCTCCGGTATCTTTGTGTACAACCATCATCCTTGCTTCATCCCTTTGGATTGAAGGATAACTTGCTATCAATGATTTAGGAAGATCGAAGTTGAATTGTGATAGTTTCATATGTGTAGTTTAAATTAAGCGACAAAACGTTTATTATACGCACAAAAACTAAAAAAGTTTCATTTATCTAAAAAATAATCACCACTTTTTGTTCGACGGAGTTCTGTTAGGTAAGCACCGGAATTGAGAGCTAGACCAAGATCCCGTGCGAGTGAACGAATATATGTACCTTTTGAACATTTGATGCGAATAATCGCTGATGGTCGAGATCCATCGGAAGTCCCTTCGGAAGTTTGATATAGTGGCTTTTCGTTGTTTTGGAAATCAACTTTTGCGGCAACGGTTTTATTATCAGTCATTGTTCCGGCAGGTTCGATGAACTCCAACAACTCTATTTCAAATATAGTTATTAATGATTTTCTCAACTCAACGCTTTCGCCAGCTCTGGCGTATTCGTATGCTCTAAGACCATTGATAATTTTGGCGGAAAATATAGGAGGGATCTGTTCTTGTTCCCCAATAAACTCGTTCAATGCACTTTTTATGAGTTCTGCATTGATGTGGTCAAATGGATAATAGTTGTCGATTGGCTGTTCTAAATCGTATGATGGGGTTGTGGCACCGAATTCAATCTTGGCAATATACTCCTTTTCATGAGATTGAAGCTCTTCTGCGATTTTTGTCGCCTTGCCCACGCAAATTATCAACAGACCTGTGGCTAGAGGGTCTAAAGTGCCAGCGTGTCCAACTTTTATATTTTTTTGGTGGAAATGTTTCTGAAGTTGAAATTTGAATTTTCTGACAACATCTGCTGACGTCCACCGATAAGGCTTATCAACGGGAATTACTATGCCGTTTGGATAATCATCCAGATTAACAGAAAGGTGTTGCGCAAATAAATCTGCTGCGTTTTCTACAGTACATCCTTGCAGAACAAGATAGTTGGCCATTATTTACAAGCTATTTTGTCAATTCTTTTTTGGTGACGGCCGCCTTCAAATTCGGCTTTCATGTATGCATCTACAATCTCGATTGCTTTATCCTTCGTAATGAATCTTGCAGGAAGAGCGAGTATGTTGGCATTGTTATGCTGTTTGGCAAGGGTTGCAATTTCAGGATTCCAACTCAGTGCTGCACGGATACCTTGATGTTTGTTCAATGTCATTGAAACGCCATTCCCTGAACCACACAATGCAATTCCGAATGATGCCTCACCATTTTCCACTGCCGTTGCAAGAGGGTGGGCTGTATCAGGATAGTCCATACTTTCGGGACTGTTTGTACCGAAATCGATTATTTCGTAACCTTTTTTTGCAAGATAATTTTTCAAATACTCTTTAAGTTCATATCCTGCATGGTCAGATGCCATTCCAATTCTGGTCATGTTATTCTCCAAGTGTATTGATCGCTTGTTTAATTCTTGAGTCAATCTCTTCACGTCCCATAATTGCCATCATGTCGGCAACTCCAGGACCTTTACCCTCACCTACGATAAACAAACGGAGAGTATTCATCACCTTACCCATCGGCCATTCGTTCTCCATGATCAAATTGTGAAGTTGCTCCTCAATCTCCTCTTTTGTAAAAGGATTGATATTCATGATAAACTCGTGAACTTTATGGATAATCACTTTTACCTCATCTTTCCAGAATTTATTGACAGAGGCAGGGTCATAATTTGTTGGTCTTTCGAAGAAGAACCATGTTAGCCCCCAAAATTCATTTACGAAATGGGCACGTTCTTTCATCAGATCAACAACTTCTCCTATATATTTATCGCTGAATGAACTCAGTTTGTCTCCGTCATTCTCTTTGAAGATTGAAACAAGTTCTTCAGTACTCTTCTTTCTAAGATACTCCTGATTGAACCATTTTGCCTTTTCAGGATTGAATTTTGCTCCGGATTTAACAACTCGATCAAGTGAGAATACCGGAATGAGCTCGTTAATTGTGAACAATTCCTGCTCGGTACCAGGATTCCAACCCAAAAGAGCCAATAGGTTTACAAATGCTTCAGGGAAATATCCATCTTCACGATAACCTCTGGAAACTTCACCCTCTGCATTTACCCATTTCAATGGGAATACAGGGAACCCAAGCCTATCTCCGTCACGTTTACTCAATTTGCCCTTTCCATCTGGTTTGAGAAGAAGTGAAAGGTGTGCAAAGCGTGGTTGAGTCTCGGTCCAACCGAAAGCTTCATACAGGAGATAGTGAAGAGGTAGGGAAGGAAGCCACTCTTCGCCTCGGATAACTTCCGTGATCTCCATAAGATGGTCATCAACAATATTGGCAAGGTGGTATGTAGGCAGTTCGTCAGCCCTCTTCCAGAGTACCTTGTCATCAAGAACATTACTGTTTACTTCAATATGGCCTCTGATCAGATCATCCATTACAACTACTCTGTTCTCAGGAATCTTGAAACGGATGGTCCAGTGATCTTCACTCTCCAATCTTTTTGCAACTTCATCTTCACTCAAAGTAAGAGAATTTTTGAGTGACATACGTGTTGCATAGTTATATGTAAATGTCTCTTTCTTTGCTTCGGCCTCTTTTCTTAGAGCATCGAGCTCTTCAGCTGTATCAAATGCATAATATGCAAATCCTTTTGCAACAAGGTCTTCTGCATATTTTCTATATATGCCACGTCTTTGTGATTGACGATATGGAGCATGTGGGTGCTTTTCTGAAGCAACTTCCACTACCTTTCCATTTTCATCAACACCTTCGTCAGGGATGATTCCACACCAACGAAGAGAATTTATGATGTACTCTTCTGCGCCAGGAACAAATCTTTGGGAGTCGGTGTCCTCTATCCTTATGATAAAGTCACCGCCTACCTGTTTGGCATATAGATAGTTATACAATGCTGTCCTTACGCCTCCCATGTGAAGCGGCCCTGTTGGGCTTGGTGCAAATCTTACTCTGCGTCTCATATTATATTTCCTTAATATCTTGTTGTCTGATAATTGTTTCACGGCGCTCGTACGCTGGTTCATCCTCCAATGCAATAATCTCCTCTTGATTGGTTACAATCAATGATGGGACTCCTTTGATGTGATCCTTACGTTTTATCTGAGCTTTTTCTTCGGGCTGCAAAGGTATTCCTTTATTCCTTAATTTAAAACTATTATCATTATAATTTACGATGATACGGTTATCTCTGTCAATATAGTCTTCAGCTACAAATGGCAATTGTGACATGTTGAATCCTGTCGCAATGATTGTGACAGAGATATTCTCTCCGAGTGAATCATCCTTGGCGATTCCTCTCTTGAATTTCTTGGTTTCACCTATGTAACTTCTGACATTTTCCATTATTTCCCTTAATTCTGAGAATTCAAGGGCTTTACCAGGTTCGCTGCTTGATACTATATTAATTAGTGCATTCTGAGCACTCTTCAGATCCAATTCATTCAGTAGAGGTGAGATAAATGCCTTCTCCACAGCTTCGCTGATTCTGTTAGCTCCGCTTGCGATACCGATTCCCATCAAAGAGACTCCACTGTTCTGCATGATTTTCTTCACATCGGCGAAATCGACATTGATATGACCGCTTGAAGTGATGATGTCAGCTATGCTCTGTACGGCTGTTGCCAATACCTCATCAGCTTTAGGGAAACCTGAAAATACGTCAATGGAACCATATATTTCATACAATTTCTCATTGTCAACAATAAGTATACTGTCAACATGTCTATTCAACTCTTTAATTCCCTCAATTGCTCGGTAAATCTGTTCCGGTCCCTCATCTCTGAATGGGATAGTCACTACACCCACTGTCAATTTACCACAATTCTTCGCTATTTCAGCTATGACTGGTGCAGCTCCGGTACCTGTACCACCACCCATACCACAAGCGATGAAGACCATCTCTGTACTGTCGTCAAAAAGAGCTTCAATCTCTTCTTTTGACTCAATAGCCGCTTTTCTTCCTGTAAGGTGATCCGTGCCGGCTCCAAGACCCTTTGTGAGAATCTTGCCAAGTTGAATCTTAGTTGGAACAGGACTGCTTTCAAGTGCTTGACTGTCAGTATTGCAAACAACGAAGTCAATATACTTGATACCCTTTGAGTACATATATCCTACGGCGTTGCCACCGCCACCACCAACACCGATAACTTTAATGATGTTAGCCTTCTTTGTCCAATTTCCAGGTAAAAAATCTTCCATAGTATTATGCTTCGTTATTGTCTGAAAAAATATCTTTAAAAAGACCCCAACTGTCTTGATCCTGCTTTGATTTTGTTTTTGTTTTGCTTTTTTGTTTAGGCTCGGGTTTGAAAGTCGGTTTTTCTTCCACTTTCGGTCTTACAACCTCTTCTTCAAATGCAGGTTCATTCTCTTCTTCACCAATTAGAGTATCTTCAGTACTCTCTTTTCGGTCGAAGTTAATAGTATCCGTCACTGTATTTTTGCTCTTTTTCTTAGAGAACAATCCAAATATTCCACTTGATTTAGAATCGTTGTTATCCTCAGAATGATCCTCTTTAAACAAATCCTCTTTCTCAACAGGCTCTTCAGAAGGTTTAATATTTGTAGATTGTCTGTCGACGAATGTATATGAGCTGGATAATCTGGTCTGATTTGCTTCCAGAATGATTCCGACAGCTGTTGATGAGAATGCATCAAAGCTCTCTTCTACTGAATCCGGTGAGATTGACGACATAGGAGCGCCTAATCTTACCTTGCGATCAAGTATTACTTTCGCAAGATCTTGAATATATTGCAGATAACAACTGCCACCAGTTAGTACGACGCCGTTTGGTATTTTTTTGCCATATCCGGATTGATCAATCAGAAAACATGCAGCTTCAAGTATCTCGCTAATCCTTGCTTCTATCACTTTTGTCAAAAGAACAAGTTCTACCTCATCCTCCTTTGCACCTCCTTCTCCATGTAGAATCAATTTCTTGCTTTCAGAAGCGACCTCTTCAACACAACATCCATATTCGACTTTCACCCTTTCAGCCCACGAAGATGAGAGGTTCGTTACCTGTTTAATATCATTTGTTATTGATTCTCCACCAAAAGGAATAGAACTGATGAATCTTGTTACGTTATTCTTGATTATTGCTATCTGTGTACATCCCTTTCCTATATCTACCAAGGCAACACCATTTTCCATCTCCTGGTCACTCAGAACCGCCCTGGCAGATGCAATAGGTGAGACGATACCCTTTATCATCTTGATACCGCAATTAGCAAGTACTTTTCTCCTGTGTTCGATGATTGATTCGTTACCGTAAATAAGTTTATAGTTTATCTCAAGATTTGCACCACTCATCCCTATGACATCCTCACGGGAGTATCCAATGTTGTCATCCACATTGAAAGTTTGAGCCAATGCCTCAAATACGCAAGTATGAGGATTGTCAAATTTTCTATTGAATTGTTTGGCTGTATATTCGGCAAGCTCCTTCTCTGTAATGTCATTATCGGGTCTTGGTCTGATAACTGAATATGCGGTTTCAGAACAATCAATGAATTTACCTGAAATATTGACATAAGCTTCAGTGATTTTCTCACCTATCTTCTCTTCAGCTCTTCTGATGGTTGGAAGTAATGCATTCTGTTCAACTCTGGTATCATTGGTAATCTCACCATTTTTGATACCGATTGTAACAGGTTCCTCTTCATATGCAACAACTTTTATTCCTGAAGGCGTTGTGATACCGACAGCTGTCACTACTTTTGATGAACCGAAATCAATTGCAACAATATGCTTCATATATGTTCTATTTACAAACTATTTCTCCTTTGTATGATAAATTAATCTCTGAATATGCGTCAATTCCCTTGTCTGGAACGATACATTTGAAGTATGCCTCAAGTTTTTTTATCTTCTCATCATAATCATAAGGCGACCCAAAGATAATCTTTACATCTGAGTTTCTTAGGAAAAGATTAATTTCATTTTTTTCAGTGATATAAATCTGCTCAACTTGTTTTGATAGGAAATCATTGTGACTAAATGATTTACATAAATTAATCATTGCCTTAATCCAAATTTTTTCCTGGTCGCTTCCAACATATCCTTGAGTTTTCTTCCCAAATGCAGTAGGAATATAACCACTTATTATTGGTACATCAACATTACATCTGACAGGGAAAATGTATCCATCTTCACTGATGTAATACTTTTCAAGAATATTTTCAACTCTGGCTACAGGTCCCCTCTGAAGAGCATCTATATGTAAAACACCATCAATATCGCAATATGCCTCAACGTCGCGAATCTCACCTCGGTTTTGAATAGTATTCTCCACATTGCATAGATTTATGGAGTCGATGGCCAACCCAAGAACGTTGAGTTGGGACAGTTCATCAAGGATATCATTTTTTGAGATGATGTTCATTGATGCAGAGTCCAATAGTGAGATTTCAACATTGTTACAAATAATATCACTCCTTCGATCGGTGTTATAAATGCCAATGAAGTGGAAGTAGCAAACCGCCGCTCCTACTGCAATAACAGAGATTAGGGATGTTAATATTATTTTTTTAATCATATTTTATTAAGAAAACATTTTATCTATTTGGTCAATGAATCTATCTATGTCGCCTGCTCCAAAAGTGACTAGGCAATCAAGCTTTCTGGAAGATAAAGTGTTCAAAAGCTCATCTTTTTGAACTAGTGATTTCTCTTTTATAGTAATTTTATCCAAAATCATTTCTGAATTGACGCCCTCTATCGGTAACTCTCTTGCAGGATAGATTGGTAACATAATAACAGCATCCAGTTGGCTTAGAGCTTCTGCAAACTCGTCAGCGAAATCCCTTGTCCTAGTATATAGATGTGGCTGGAATATACCTGTGATATGTCTTCCTGAAAATATATTTCTCATTGAGGATATGGCAGCCTTTATCTCATTAGGATGGTGTGCATAATCATCTATATATGCAAAGTCTTTTCTGTTGATATGAATATCAAAGCGTCTTTTTACACCTTCGAAGCTTTTCAGTGCACTCTTTATCTTATCTGGTTTCACACCATGTATCAATGCGACTGCCGATGCTGCAACTGCATTCTCGACGTTAACCCATCCTGGAACCCCAACCATACAATGTTCAATCTTGGTCATTGGAGAGTTGATTGTGAAGTCAAAATAACCGCCATCTTTCTCAACGATGTCAGATGCGTAGAAATCACATGGTGTATCATATGAATAGCGATAAACTTTTGCCTTAACATTTGCAAGAGGTACATCTACTCCATATTTTGCAACTAGCGATCCATTCTGTTTGATTTGGGATGCAAACTCACCGAATGCCTCAATTACATGACTGTGATCACTATATATATCGAGATGATCTGCGTCAGTGGCGGTGATTACTGCTATGTCAGGGAACAATTGAAGGAATGAACGATCAAATTCGTCGGCCTCTGCTACCAAAACAGGATTCTTGCTTAAAAGAAGGTTGGTATCATAATTTTTTGATAAACCGCCAAGAAACGCATTGCAGCCCTCTCCAGATGATGTTAGTATGTGAGCTAAGAGTGTACTTGTAGTTGTTTTGCCGTGAGTACCTGAAATTGCCAGACATTTTTGATTACGGGCAATCTCACCCAATGCCTTAGATCTTTTGCATATTGGATAATTCTTCTCACGTATATATTGCAACTCCTTAAGATCCTCAGGAATAGCGGGTGTATAGATAACGAATGTGTGTTCAATATCCTTGGGAATCCTATTGATGTCATCATCATAATGAATCTCAATTCCTTCCTCTTCAAGTTTGGCTGTCAAAGGACTAGGTGTGCGGTCATAGCCTGAAACCTTCATCCCTTGGTGGTTGAAATATCTGGCAATAGCGCTCATGCCGATACCTCCGATACCTAAAAAATAATATTCTGTGTACATTATCTTAAATTTATCACCTCTTTTGCAATTACCTCTGCCGCATCTTTTCGACCGAGTTTCAAAATATTTGTTTCCAACTCTTTGATTTTGGTATTATCGTGAAGGAGTGATTCAGCAACATCCATTAATGACTCAACAGCTTCAGCATCTTTTACAATCATTGCGGCATCTTTCTTGACCAATGACATCGCGTTATGGTTCTGATGGTCTTCTGCTACATAAGGAGAAGGGACGAATATAGTTGCCTTGCCGGCAACGCACAGTTCGGAAATAGTTCCTGCTCCTGCTCTGGAAATAATAACATCTGCAACAGCATATGCTAGGTCCATTCTTTGAATAAAATCGAAATATCTGACATTATATACACTCTTGTCAGACATGAATTCATCTGTAGCAGGCTTATAGTATTTGCCACATTGCCAAATTATTTGATAATCGGCTGTAGCGGATTTCTCTAACACCCATCTTCTCATCGCGTCATTCAAAGTACGGCACCCTAAACTACCTCCAATAACAAACAAAGTTTTTTTAGATGGATCAAGTTTATAATAATCATAACCTTCCTTGCGCCCGGCTTCAGTCGGTTGGTTTATCTCCTTACGGATAGGGTTACCAGTGAACAATATCTTTTCAGAAGGAAAGAATTGTTCCATACCATCATAGGCTACGCATATCTTTCTTACTTTTTTACCTAATATCTTATTTGTCAATCCTGCAAAGGAGTTCTGCTCCTGTATCAAACATGGTTTGTGCAACTTAGTGGCAGCCCAAAGGACCGGTGCGCTTGCATAACCTCCTACACCCACAACAGCATCAGGTTTGAACTCCTTGATGATGGATTTGGCCATAGTGATACTTTTAATAATCTTATATGGTAGTGCAAGGTTACTTAATGTTAATTTGCGTTGTAAGCCTGCAACTGGGAGACCCTTTATCTTGTATCCTGCAGCAGGCACTCTCTCCATCTCCATCCTACCTTGTGCGCCGACAAACAATATCTCAGCTTCAGGATTAATATCCTTGATAGCATTTGCGATAGAAATAGCGGGGAAGATGTGACCACCAGTTCCGCCACCTGATATGATAAATCTATTATTCATAATCAATTCCTTTTTCATCTTCAATAGTTGCAGCCTCTCTTTCAGCCTTTAATCTGGCATCTTGTTTATCCAATTGTTTGGAAATAGAAAGTATAATGCCAAATGCAGCGCTCAACACCATATATGCAGTTCCTCCGTGGCTTATCAGAGGTAGCGTGTGACCGGTTACAGGGAAGATACCTGTATTTACAAATATATGTAAAAATGCCTGAGTGCCGATGAGAAATGCCAATCCCAATACGATAGTGCTGGAGAAAGGTGTGTTGCATCTCACAGCAATCATTACACATCTGAACATCAGTATCAGATAGAGCATAATAACAAATATCCCTCCCAATAAGCCATACTCCTCTACGATAAATGCAAATATGAAGTCAGAGAAAGCCAACGAAAGTGAATATCTTTGAGTGCTTTTGCCAGGTCCTTTTCCAATGATTCCTCCCTGTGATATGGCAATTTTAGCATTTTCTGATTGACGTAATTCATCTTTTTCGCTCTGTGATAGAACGTGGTCAACCAAAACGCCATTTTCATCTACTTCGCTATCACTACCACTCCAACGGTCAATACGGGCCATAACGGTGCCGAATCTGTTGAATAGTGGGACTTTACTCATCTTTTCAGGATTGATGCTGTATATTCCAAATCCCATTGCTCCAATACCACCAGCTATTAACAGTGTAAACACTAAGTATTTCATCTTCACTTTCATGAAGAGCATAATCAATAAGCTTATAAATCCAAATAGTATTGCTGATGAGAAACTGTTTGGAATAATCAAAATGCAGGTGATCGCAATAGGTAATAGAAGTTTTAAGCAATAATCCTTGAAAGTATTTAGTTTACCCTCCCATAACTCAAGAGCTCTGGAAAGATACATTATCAATCCTACTTTAGCGAACTCAAATACTTGAATTGTCTTTCCAAAGATATGTAACCCACGATTGGCGTCGTTTATGGCACCTTTGCCGGCAATAGTCTGGACAAGGACAATCAATAACATAAGTGTCGTTCCCCCAAATACAAAGAATGACATGTTTCGATACCATTTCAATGGAACCAAATAACAAGCGAAGAGTGCAACAAATCCTAACAGAACAGATCTCAATTGCTCAGTGAACAGATTGATCTTGCTGTAGTCAATGCCTCTTCTGTTAGCCAGAATAGTGCTGGATGAAAATACGGCAACAATCGAGATCATCGACAGGAAAAGAATGATGATCCAGATTATTTTATCTCCTTTCAGTATCGACCACTTCCTCATATTTGACTATAGTTCTCTAACCGCCTCTTTGAATTGACGGCCTCTATCTTCATAATTCTTAAATAAATCAAAACTTGCACAACAAGGTGAAAGTAGAACAGTATCTCCATCTTCAGCAACTTCTGCACACTTTTTCACTGCCTCTTTTGCTGATAAAGTATCTGCTACAATAGGTACAATCCCTTCGAATGATTCATGAATTTTCTTATTGTCCACACCCATACATACTATCGCCTTAACCTTCTCCTTGACAAGATCTTTAATAGGACCGTAATCATTACCCTTATCGGTTCCACCAAGAATCAGGACAGTCGGTGTCTTCATACTCTCCAGTGCATACCATGTGGAGTTTACATTGGTAGCTTTAGAGTCGTTAATATACATTACACCTCCAACCGACAACACTTTTTCCATTCTATGTTCAACTCCTTCGAACTGCATCAGAGTCTCGCGGATCTTGGCATTGGTGATATTCATCACTTTTGCTGTAATTGCCGCTGCCATAGAGTTGTAAACATTGTGCATGCCTTTGATGCTGATCTGTTCGATTGGCATCTCGTAATCACTCTCACCATATTTGACACGCATTATGTCCTTGTCAAGATAGGCGCCTTGTTCGACCTTATTCTTCTGTGAGAATGGCAATTTTTTGGCTTGAATGACTATTTTATTCAGATTAGCAACAGTGACATCGTCGTCTGAACAGAATATGAAACAATCTTCAGGTTTCATATTCTGAGTGATTCTGAACTTGGCATTGATGTAGTTCTGGAACTTATGGTCATATCTGTCCAGATGGTCAGGGGTGATATTCATTAAAACAGCTATATCTGCTTTGAACTCATACATGCCATCCAATTGGAAACTACTCAATTCAAGTACATATATATCGTGTTTTTGAGTGGCAACCTGATATGCATAACTTTGACCGATATTGCCACCAAGGCCAACATTCAACCCTGCGTTCTTCAATAATTCATAAATTAGAGTTGTAGTAGTTGTCTTTCCATTACTTCCAGTTATACAAATCTTCTTTGCAGAGTCATATCGTCCTGCAAACTCAATCTCAGAAATGACCGGAATATTGTGAGCATAGATATCCCTAACCAATGGGACTGTTTCAGGAATACCTGGACTCTTGATAACCTCATTGGCATTCAATATCTTTTCCACACTATGACCGCCCTCTTCAAATGGAATCTCATATGATACCAACATCTCTTTGTATTTGTCGGCTATCTTCCCACTATCGGAAAGGAAAACATCAAAATTTTTAACCTTTGCAAGAATGGCTGAACCAACGCCACTTTCTGCACCACCCAATACAACAATTCGTTTCATTGTTATCTGATTTTTAATGTTATGATAGTAAGTACTGCCAAAAGCGCTGATACAATCCAAAATCTTGTAACAATCTTTGCCTCCGGCAATGCCCGGTAAGGTTTCTTTATTAATGCAACTATACCCTCCTTCTGGAAATGATGATGTAGAGGAGCCATCTTGAAAATTCTTCTACCTTCTCCATATCTCTTCTTGGTATATTTGAAATAATATCTCTGTAGTATTACTGACAGGCTCTCAACAAGGTAAACACCACACAGGATAGGTAACAATAACTCTTTTCTGATAAGGATAGCGAAAACGCCAATAATGCCTCCCAATGCAAGGCTTCCTGTATCGCCCATAAATACTTGTGCCGGATAGGTATTGTACCATAAAAAACCTAACAAAGCACCAATCAACACAAACGCGAATACTGTCATCTCAGCACTGCTTGGGATATACATTATATTAAGATATTCGGACATGCCCACGTGGCCTGACAGATATGCCAGAATACCCAGTACGACACCAACTATGGCCGTAACACCTGTATTCAATCCATCCATTCCATCTGTCAGATTGGATCCGTTGGAACAAGCTGTAATAATGAAGATGATCACTGCTATATATAGTAACCAACTGAATATATCCCCAAATTGTCCCTTGAAAGGAGAGAGCCATTTATAATCGAACTCATTATTCTTTACAAAAGGGATTGTTGTCTTGATACTGTTATTGTCAAGATTTAAATCATTGGTTTTTTCTATTGATTCTATCTGTGACTGTTGTTTGGTACCATGCTCTCTGAATCCCAATTCAGGGTTGAAACAGATGGTAAGACCTACTACCAGACCTAATCCCACTTGACCTACGATTTTGTATATGGGTTTCATCCCATCTTTGTTCTTCTTGAATACTTTAATATAGTCATCTGCGAATCCCAAGAAACCCAACCAAATCGTTGTTACGATAAGAAGGATGATATTTGGATTGGATAGGTCTCCAAATAGAAGGATAGGAATCAGTACAGAGATTAAGATTATGATGCCTCCCATAGTCGGAGTTCCCTTCTTCTGCATTTGACCTTCCAGGCCCAAATCACGTATCGTCTCTCCAATTTGTTTCTTCTGAAGAGTCTGAATTATTTTATTACCTATTATGATGGCACATAAGATCGCTACAATACTTCCGCATATTGATCTGAATGTGATATATTGCATCAAACCAAGACCAGGGAAATCAATCCCAATACTTGTCAAATATTTAAATAAACTATATAACATGGTTCTATTAGTAATTCTTATTGTATCTCTTCAAATGCCTCACGGATGACCTCTTTGTCATCAAAGTGATGTTTTATTTTGCCAATTATCTGGTAATCTTCATGACCCTTTCCAGCTACGAGGATTATAGCTCCTTCGTTAGCCAATGCGATTGCTGTGCGAATAGCCTCTTTCCTATCAGTTATGAAGAGTGATTTTGCTCGCGCTTTCAGGTCCATGCCTGCTTTGATGTCAGCAATTATTGTTTCAGGATCCTCAGTACGTGGATTGTCTGAGGTGACGATTACCCTGTTTGCCATTTTGGCTGCTATTTCTCCCATCTCTGGACGTTTCGTTTTATCTCTGTCACCACCACAACCGAATACGCAAATCAGTTCTCTATCCTTTCCTGCTTCATGAAGGGTTTTTAATGCATTCTGCAATGCGTCAGGAGTGTGAGCATAATCCACTACAGCGGTAATATCCCTTCCTCCACGAATATATTCCAAACGTCCTGATACACTGCCGAGTGCACTCATCTTTACGATGACATCACTTTTGTCAGCTCCCAGAAGAACGGCTGTCCCATATACAGCAAGTAGATTGTACGCATTGTGACCACCTATGAACTTGCTCCAGAATTGAGTGCCGTCGATTTCCAATAACATACCATCCAAACTCTGTTCTATTATCTTGCAGTGGAAATCTGCCAGAGTCCGACTTGAATATCTGTATTGATGAGCCTTAGTATTCTGAAGCATGATTTCACCATTCTTGTCATCGATATTGACAAGAGCGCAGGCATTCTCATCCAAATTGTCGAAAAAGATCTTCTTGCATCTTAAATACTCAGCAAATGTCTTATGATAATCAAGATGGTCATGGGTGAGATTAGAGAAGATAGCTACTTTATAGTTCAAACCATAAACACGGTCCTGATCCAAGGAGTGCGAACTGACCTCCATAAAACAGTATTCACAACCCTTATCTACCATCTCGGCCAAAAGTGCATTGATTGCTATTGGATCCGGAGTTGTGTGGTCTGTATCAATCTTTTTACCATCAATATAATTTGCTATAGTCGACAATAAACCGCAAGCATAACCAAGTGAGTGGAATAATTGGTATAGAAGTGTAACTGTTGTGGTTTTGCCATTGGTTCCAGTAATACCTACAAGATTCAGTTTTGATGATGGGTGGTCATAAAAATTATCTGCAAGCATAGCCAGGACCCTTCTGGAATTTTCAACTTTGATTGTTGTAACTCCGTCGAATCGGCAATCGCCATTTTGATAAACGATATACTTTGCCCCATTTTCAATGGCCTTTGAAATATATTGATGACCATCAGAGCTATTTCCATCCACTGCAATAAACATTGACCCGTTAAAAACGGTTCTTGAATCAAAAGATAAAGCAGTTACATCTCCATTTGCATCTCCGCAAATGGATAATGTTTTGATACCGTTTAATAAGTTATTCAGTTTCATTTATTTATTCTCCGATAAATATATTGTTATCTCTTTCTTCGTTGAAATAGCGCCGGGTTCTGGATTTTGGGATACAATCTTACCTGCTCCAGAAAATGTTACTTCATAACCTATACTCTCCAAGTAATTTAATCCTTCCCTCAAACCCAGACCAATTACATTTGGCGTTCCGGTGATTGTATCATTGATGGCGCTGTTTATACTTAGCTCATATTTAGGCAGTTCGCCTCTCGCTGTCAATTCCTTTGCATATTCAGGTGAATTGGCGTAAATCTGATCGGCAATCTCTTCTACGATAGGGCCTGCCCATGTTCCTCCATAAAGATTCTGAGTTGTTGGTACAGAATAGACGACTGCAATCGCTGTATAACGAGGATTTTCATATGGGAAGAAACCAACAAAAGTTGCCTGGTGTTGGTGACGACCCTCTTTGTCAATATAACCGGCTCCAGGAATGACTACTCGTGCAGTGCCTGTTTTACCAGCTACCTCGAACTTGCAATTCTTGAATACACTCTCACCGGTTCCATCAGTCACTACGCCTCTAAGGGCTTTATGAAGCTTGGCTACAGTCTCGTCGGAACAAACTTTTGCAATCTCAACAGGCCCGAATTCCTGTAGGATGACTCCATTTTTCTGGTAGTTCTTCACCAATCTTGGCTTAACCATTACTCCGCCATTGGCAATGGCGTTGTAATATGTGACTGTATGTAAAGGGGTAACATTTACGGCATATCCCATACCTGTTTGAGGTAAGTCTGTAATACTCCAACTTTTATCTGTTGTTGACTTGATTCTTGCTTGGCCAAGGCCGACAATATCAAAATCGAAATTATCAGCATAATGGAGATTGGAAATTTTGTCCAGGAACTCCTGTGGGTTATGATCATAATTGAGACCCGCCAACATCCTGAATACATTGTTTGAAGATATTTCCAATCCACGTTGTACTGTAATTGTTTTATAATTACGTAGATATGTATCTGCTGGAAGTGCTTTGCCATGGAAAGTCCAATTGACTACAGCGTCTATTTCAGTGTCAAGATCAACTTTCCCGTCCTCGAGCAAGACTGTCAAAGTCGCAATTTTAAAAACGGAACCAGGTTCACCTGTTTGACCGATAGCGTAGTTGTAAGTCTCTGTGAATGACCCATCTGATTCTTTTCGTAAATTTGACATAGCCTTTATCTCACCTGTCGCCACATCCATCACTATTGCACATCCTGCATACAACAGATCTGTCTCATTCAATCTTTTCCTTAAAGCTCTTTCAGTTATGTCTTGGATGTCTATATCAATAGTCGTTTGGATATCGATCCCGTCAATAGGTTCGGTGATATCCTTATCTGTATCTGGGATCCATTCGTTATGTTCCGTCAATTTCATTGGCTGCACCCCGTCTGTACCACGAAGAAGGGTGTCGTATTTTCCCTCTATACCGACAAGGCTCTCTTCTGCCTGATTGTTTTTCAATTGTCCCAATACCCTATATGCCAAAGAGCCATAAGGATACTCCCTATGGTCCTGCTTTTCAATGATTAAACCGCCTCCTCTGTTTCCCTTCTCAAGAATAGGGAAGGATGAAACCTCTTTCATCTGCTGATAAGTCAGCAATTGTTTATTGATTACATAATAGTGCCGTCCGCTGCTTCTTCTCTCGCGCAAGGCACTTACATATTGTTTCGCTGATTTGTCTTTGTAGAATTCACTTAATTTCTCTCCTAATGCATCAACATTCGAGTAAAAGAGAGCACTGTCTGCCTGCATGCAGTCTATACAGATGGTATATTCTGGAATTGAGAAAGCAAGATATCTGCCGTCATCTGCAAGGATGCTACCACGGTTGCTCTCCAATACGTCATCACGTGTTGTACTTCTGCTGTATTCTATGTCCGGTTTGTGAATGAATTGTAGATCCACTATGCGCCATATTGCCAATAACGCGCATGCTAAGAAGCAAAAATATGCTATGCCGACTCTATTTAGATTTGCTTTCATAGTTTTACCCTTTGTGGAGGATCGACAGGGGCTACCAATGTGGACCCTGACTCTTTCAACATATTCTCAACCTTGGTCCTTTTATCCATTCCGATAAGGTCAATTGTCAATTGATGATAACTTATCTCTAACTCTTGCAGTATTTGTTCGTTTTTTTGAGTTACAACCAACCTGGTTTCAACCATCAGACTCCATGCAATTGAAGCGACTACCAAAGCAAATAATGTAACGATAAAGCCGATATGTCTATCCCATCCCCAAGAAATAATAACCTCTCCGCTGAGGAAATCGACGATTTTGCGTCCAATTCTATTTATTTTGCTTTTGAAACTCATCTCTTTCTAGCCACTCTTAATTTTGCACTGCGTGCACGTGTGTTGTTACTTATCTCGGACTCCTCCGGAAGGATAGGTTTCTTGTTCTCAATAATAAAAGGAGATTGTCCACGGCCCATCAAATCTTTCTCAATCTCTCCGGATATAGTTCCGGACTTAAAGAAATTTTTGACAATCCGATCTTCAAGGGAGTGATAAGTAATTACACTCATAATGCCGCCACTTTTTAGAGCCTTTATTGATCCTTCGAAGAATTTTTCAAGATCGTTCATCTCTCCATTTACTTCAATCCGTAGGGCCTGATAGATCTTTGCCAAAAATTTATGTTCGGAGAACTTAGGCAGGATCTTTTCAATTGCCCTGCCTAATTCATCCGTTGTTTCAATAGGAGAGACCCTTCTGGCTTCACAAATAAGTGAAGCCACTCTTTTGCTACTCTCGACCTCTCCATAAATTCTGAAGATCCTCTCAAGATCCTCTTCACTATAACTATTCACAACCTCTTTCGCATCTTTTGCAGCCAATCTGTTCATTCTCATATCAAGTGGGGCATCGAATCTAAACGAAAACCCACGTTCGCCAGTGTCGAATTGATGAGAAGATACGCCCAAATCAGCGAGGATTCCGTCAACGCCTGAGAAACCGTGGAAGCGAACAAAATTGTGGATGAACCTAAAATTGTTGTGGACCAGAATAAGTCGAGTGTCATCAGGTGCGTTTTCCAGTGCATCGGTATCCTTATCAAAAGCAATTAGGACCCCCTTCGGCCCCAATTGTTTCAATATTTCTCTACTATGTCCGCCACCGCCGAATGTCGCATCAACATAAACTCCATCAGGTTTAATAGCTAACGCCGACACACTTTCATCAAGAAGAACGGGAGTGTGATAAGTAGACATATTGAATCCTCCTTTAACCCAGTATTGATTGAGCTAGATTGACATATTCGTCATTCGGCATCGAAGTGGCTTCAAATGACTCCTTTGACCATATTTCTATCATATGGTTACTACCGAAGAAGACTACATCTTTTTCTACACCAATGCCATTGAGAAGATCGGCAGGAATGAGGATACGTCCGAGTTTTGCATCTGGCTCGACTTCGGCTGTATTTCGCATGAATTCCCTCCAGAATCTGGCGTGATCCGGATTGAAGAAATTCAGACGTGATCTAACCTCTTCACTTCGTTGTTCCCACTCTGAGAATGTGTACATCTCAAGGCAGTTGGAGAATAGTGATTTCTTGACGACAAAGCGTTTGTCCTCCTGTTCGCTGACAAGAGATTTGAATGCAGATGGGAGGATTAACCTCCCTCTGTCATCCAGTTTAGCTTTGTATTCACCAACAAATCTTATCATTGTGTGTGATGTGTGTTATTTATATGTGTGTTGTGTGTGTGAATACAAAAGTAAATAAATTTTTCCATTTTATTACAAATACTTACATTTTTTTACACAAAGTTATCAACAAGGCGTTTGTGAGATAGCAATGTTCAATGGTAAAATGATTACTAACTCAAGTTTCGCAAGTAACTAA
>DCGV01000079.1 GCA_002314725.1 Bacteroidales bacterium UBA1769 | reverse complement strand
TTTGTAGTTCATATCAGTCCTCCTCATCCTTGAAAGGAAGCCTTGCCGAAGTTGCTTGTCCCGTTTGTCCCGCTTGTCCCACACGTGGGACAGATGGGACAGGTGGGACAGACTCTGAAGATTCTTCCGGGATTGTGATGTTGCAAGCCTTCGCCTTGTCGAGTCTCCTCTGAACGGTACTCTTGGCCATATCCATCAACTCTGCAATCTCGCGAACGGTCTTGCCATCCTTCTGCATCTTGAGAATCGTGATAATCTCTTCATAATCGTCCGAGCTGTCACGATTCTTCAAATGCTCCTCTTCTTTGGCGTAACCCTGAATCTCAAACTTGAGAAAACCGTTGGATTTGACGACATCGTAGATGATGACATTTTCTCCATCATAGCGATATTCTCCGGTGCGGACCTTGACTTGCTTGAGATAGCGAAGATTGTTGTCCTTCGCGCTGCGTGCAAGTGCGATTCCGGCGTCAAAGAAGTTGATGAGTTTTGCAGATCCTGCGAGGTCGTTCTGGGTAATCGGCTCCCATCCACGGCGCTTGGGAGTATGAGCTATGACTATTGTCGTCAGGCCGTACTTTTTCTTGAGTCTGATGAGTTTCATCATAAAGCTGCCTGCGGTTGCACCTTTCTCCGAGTCATTGCAGATGAAAGTGATGTTGTCGATTACGAAGAACAAGGTCCCCTGTTTGGCGGCTTCTTCGATAGAGTCAAGAATCTCCTGTTCAAGGTCTGCACCGACAATCAGTTCCGGGTCAATCTCGGCACGGCTAAAGTTGGCCGGGAAGACATGTATCTCCCCAGTGTCATTGTCGCTGTACCGCATCTGAAACTGCTTTGCTGACAATTCAAGGTCCACATACATAATCTTCTCTGTTCTTGCTATGTCTTCGGCAATCTGGATAGCCAGAATTGATTTGCCGACATTGCTGGAGGCGAAGATTACGGTGTTCTCGTACTGGACAATCAAGTCGTGGAAATACATCTTCGGATCTGGCGTGTTCATCGAATCCTCAATCCAGGCATTCGCGGATTTGATTGAAAGGAGCCCTACGCGCTTTGGAGCACGCTTCGCTTTTTCAACTTCCTGCTGAATATCTTCGACTGGATTTGATGTGACGGCGTTTTCCTGTTCAGAATGTTCCTTCATAATGGTCAATTCCTCGTTATCCTTTTTCATTCTTCTGCTTCGACAAATGTTCCCATCGGTTCCGGGTAGATGGTTTCACCCACTTCGGCTGCAAGGCGCTGGCGAAGTTCCATATCTTTGCGCTCTTTTTCTGCGTCATACGGCATAGCCAGTATGTCGCGTAGTAACATCGGCTCGCTCATTTTGACTTCCTCTGGTTAAAGAGTTCAAGAGCGAGGTCTGCATCAACTACGATCTTGCGACCGTTCTGACGCACGGCGTCTTTGATAAGTCCATCCTTGTATTCCTGGGCAGTCTTGTGGCTCACGCCAAAGAGCTGCTGGATTCCACGGAGGCCATAAACATAGTGGCCGGAAGGTTTGTGGCTGAATTTCGAGTCAGCTGCATTCCCGTTGGTTGAAATAAAGTCCCTCATCAGTTCTTTGAGGTCTCCGACCGTCAACGCTGCAATCGGAGTTGTTTCATTAAAGTTCAGCATGGCTTTTACCTTAAATTGTTAGTAAAAGCACGGTGCACCATGCGGTTGTTGAAATTTCAACGTGCAAGTTGGGGGAATAAAATAAGATAAGGCCGTTACCATCGTTAGAGTAACGGTGATAACGGCAAGTAACGGAAAATAACCTTTTTTAGATTCGAAGGTTATTCAAAGAGTTCAATAATCTCTTGTATGCGTTTTGTCTGCTGATCTATTGTTTTTCCAGAAATCTCTCCGTATGTCTTTGCGTAATATTTATAGTCGTTCCACCTCTGAATGGCAATCCAGTTATTCGTTCCAAACAAAGCGTGTGATAAATTAGCGGCAAACATCGCCAATTCCGTTCTCTTCCCTATGAATTTGAAATTTGCATCTATGAATCCTTTTTCAAAAGCCTTCTCCCAAATCTTTATTGCTTTAGGAGAACGAAATTCCTCAGGCACCATTTCAATGTCGCCAAACGATACCCCAGTTGTTCCTTTATCCGTTGATGCCTCAGACTGATTATCGTTGTCATTTGGCATCGACCGTCTATGCTTATACTTTTTGAAATATGTTTCAACTTGAGCTTCCGTCCAACCGAGGTGGTTTGCAATCATCCAATCCTCTAATACAGGAGCAGCGATAATACCGGATGATTCCTGGTAATAAATTAAGTCGGTTTTGACACCATTCTTCAGTAATGCCCCTTCAATTATCGACGCATATATATTCAAAGAATCGATAATGCCTGAGACCTTTGCGGCGTCACCGTCATTGATAGGGATTCTTATTCCATCTGCGCAGTCTTGATATGATTTGTAGAAAATCTCCGGTAACGTTGATGTAGAAGTTGAGTGTTGTCCGGGATTCCTTGAGACGCAGTCGGCCACTTCCCTCCACATATTGCCAAATTCATCAATATCATACTGTCTGGCTGTCGCAAACAGCACAATAGCCTTTGCTCCACGCCTGTGCCTCCAATCCGAAGGAACTGGGTATATATATTCGCAAATTGAAGCAAGCGGCCTCAACAATGAAAATACATAGTTGTCAAGTTCAACACTATCCGATTTCAGTTCCTTTATTTTGCGAGATATTTCCGAAACGAGTTCCTTGAATCTCTTGAATTGAGGAAAAACAAAGTCCTCTTGGTACATTTTCAGATCTTCCTCGCTATGGATTTCATCATAATTCCAGTTCCTGATTGAAAAATCAGGTTCAAATCCCAGAAGTCCAGTTATCGCCCACAAGTATTTTGCTATTGTATTGTTGCAGTATAATGACAGAAAATGTTCCGTTGCCGGTCTCCCAGCGAGTATTGCATCTGTTGACTCCCTATCGTAATTATCCACTTCATTGGTCTGACATAATTCACAACCTGACTCAACCACCCGTTTGGGATTATACGAAAACACCAGTCCCTCTGTCCAATTCATAGCCATTGCGACCTCTGTTGATGTCAAATGAGGAACCAGGTCCACACCGCACATATCTTGATAATCCATATATTCCTTCTTCGCTCCGTTTTCGAGCAAACAACCTGCTATCATTCCTGCAAATTTCTCGGGCAGTTCTCTCCTGATATCATAAGCCACTGCTTCTGGATGCTCTGAATCCGGAGTCGAACCCTTCAACATATTATCCGCTTCTTTGTACAAAGCCACGAGATAATCATCTTCAGAGAAATCTTCATCGGGATACTTTTCTCTCATTCCCTCGACCATCTTTTTCCATATTGGGATATACTCGTCAGACGAACGGAAAAATTGTTCCGAGAAACAATCAATAAATGCCCTGGCTTCAATAATCTCTCGGATATCAGTCATGATATGTCCATAATACTGATATCTGTCGAAGGGAGTAATGAGGCCGCAGATGTATTTCTTGAGTTCCAATTCGTCACCTACTCTTTTCTTGATTTCCGCAGACATCTCTTCCCGCAGTTCATCGAATCTGGTGTATTCGAAGCGCTTCCATTCTTCAGAATGAACGTCAGCCCACTGTTCTTGTGAAATACCCTCAATTTCCCACATATCACCCCAAACAAATTGACCATAACCAGCCTTGATTAGCAAGGCTGTAATTGGATGACTTCCATCCCAACCTCCGAATCTTAATATGAGCTCGTCTACCGCTGATATGTTCTTGGGGATTTCCAGATGGTATTTTTGTGGCAGGTCAGCGTTAGCTTTTTCTTGGGACTTATTTTGGCCTTTCGATGGTTTTGTATCTAAATATTCCAGTTCGGGAACTGGTGGCAGTTGAGGCTCGCCTTCATCGGCGAAAGGTTTTGCCTTTTTCTCATAACGTTTGATAAAGGGCAGTGGGCATATTTTACTCATACAAGAATACCTGTCGTAATCAAGGCCTGCCATCTCAACAAATTCCCTTATCTCAATGTGCTCTTGAAGAAAGACCATATCTATTTTCGCCAAAATCGCTTCAATGGCGTTATGAATTGGGCCAACGAACCTGTTTCTGAACAGATCATCCTTCTGCTCAACTTTCGTTTTTACTGCATATAGTTTTGAAATAGTGGTAACAAGCCAATCTTCAGTAAGATATATATCCGCATCATTCAAGCATTCGGCGATATTCTTTAATAGAACTGGTTCGATTATCTGTTCTTGACAAGGCTGGTGGCTTATCTGCGTCGAATATGCATTCCTTTCATCTTCGTCCATCATGAAATATTCATCTTCGCCAACCATTCTATGATTGACGCTCTCATCTACATATCCACAACGCCCAGTAATAAAAGAAAAACAAGTCGCACAAGTGTCGACATACTTATTCAGCATTTCAATTACGCGGTCCATATATTATGTGATTTTTTGATTCCCTCTCCAAAGATAGCGATTTGTTTTGCTCTGACCTTTAATGACTTTTCAACATTTATTTACAACCTTCAAATGAATAGCGTAGAATGCAGAAACGGCCGCCAATGGCGACCGAATCTTTTTTACAATCGTTCGCCGATGGCGAACATTATGCTTGTATCCATCAAAGTTTCAGACCGTTCTCAAAAATTGCCATTTGTTCCGCTTTTACCTTCTCTGCTATGTCAATATATGGCTTCATTGCCTTGTAATCGCAGTGTCCAGTCCATTTCATCACCACCTGTGGAGGAATGCCGGATGACAAAGCGAAACAGATGAAAGTACGGCGGCCTGCGTGGGTGCCGATGAGTTCGTATTTCGCCTGAGTCGTTTCCTCTCTCTGCCCGGCACGGAAACATACCCTGGTAATTGGATCATTGATTTCGCACAATTCGCAGATATCCTTCAGATACTCGTTCATCTTCTGGTTGGAAATTACCGGAAGCGCAGTGCCGTTCGGGAACTTGCAATCCTTGTACTTGTCAAGAATCTCCTTTGCGAATGAATTGAGGTTGATAGGCAGTCGGTCGTTAGTTTTCTGCGTGGTGACGTAGATGTAGTCTCCATTAATGTCTGTGCGCTTGAGAGCTGCCATATCGGAATAACGGAGGCTGGTGAAGGCACAGAAGCAGAACATATCCCTGGTCTTGGCGAGAGCTGTAGCATCGTGAACTACTTTTTCGTATTCTTCCCCTTCGTAATTGTGAAGGATAACTTTCGTTCCATTTGCCGGAATCTCATATTTATAGACCTTCATCAGCTCATCCTTCGTTAGGAAGATGACCGGCTTTTCGATCACCTTGAACTTCGGCTGCACCATCCCGATTTCACGATTTGTGGCATATCCTTTCCTCACAGCCCAGTTGATGAACCAGCGAAGGTTGAGGTAGTGCTTCTGAACCGTCTTCTCTTCCATCTTGGCGCGGACACGGAGATAACGGACAAATGCGTTGAT
This sequence comes from Bacteroidales bacterium UBA1769, assembly GCA_002314725.1. Lineage (GTDB taxonomy): Bacteria > Bacteroidota > Bacteroidia > Bacteroidales > UBA932 > Cacconaster. The sequence continues at coordinate 1,876 of DCGV01000079.1, read as the reverse complement.
GCCATCATCATTGAAGAAGTCAAAGGAGTTGCCTTTTGCGACTGCGAGAAGATGCTTGCGGAAAGCTGCCCAGCATTCCATAGTGCCGGAAGTCCATTGGTTTGAGATGCTCTGTTCCCTGCGGAATTCGTCAAAGTACTGAATGGCTGACGGGCGCTTTGGCGTGTTGTCGATTGGCTCGCCGTTCTCATCCAGATCTTCGTCATCAGGATTTACATCGGGATTATAGCTATTGATAATTTCCTTAACCTTCTCGACGGAAGGCCTGACCCGGCAAGTGTTCTCAAATTCAAGAACAACACCTTCAATCCCGTTCAGCCAGCGATTGATGAAAGCTGACGTTTGCTTTTTGGAATTCGTCTGGTGAACCTTGACCCTCATTGAGGCGTCATCCCACGATTCCTTTTTCACACTGAATCCTGTTGTTGAGAGGATTCTTACACCTTTGACTACGGCCGAGAGTCTGATTGGGTGCTCCATCTTTTTGTTTGGCCGTTTTTCCAAATAATACTTGACAGGCATAGTAGATTCCCAAAATTTATACGCACAAATTTACGCACACTATTTGATATATCCAAATAAATCGCAGGAAACTATGCTATACTTATTATGTTGTATTTCAATTGTTTATGTAACTTTGTGAAACCAATAAAAACGAAGGTGGCAATCCCTCACTCTCCGCAAAATACTGAAAATCAATGAATCAACCTCGCTTTGGCGAGGTTGATTTTGTTTGTGGGTGTACCCGTTGAAAGCTTGCTTTCATAAGGGTACAGCCATGAACAAAATAGCCCCACAGGGGCGTGATTCATTGATTATCAGTGTTTTGCAAGGGCCCCTCCGGCAAGGAGACAGGGATGTGGACACCGAAGGTGGCCAAATCCCCATCTTTCTCCACGATTGCGATCTATTCTGGAATTTTGCCATATAAAGATATCGTCTCACGTACAAAAATAGCGTTTTTGCACGTGAGACGCATGCCTCCAAACCTGAATATAGTAATGCGCCAGATCCAGCGGCCAGGTCATAGACTTGGCGAGAGAGTCGGCTTCGCTTAGTTTGTCAAGTTGGACACTGAGGTTGCCGGATGTAGATTCCGTCTGTTTTCGCAGATATACGAAGTCAGCCTCATCCACGCTGACAAGAATTGACATTGCAGTAAGCCTTAATTCGGAATGAAGTAATGGATTGAGTTTCTTGAACATTGGCTATTTCTTGATGAATTTGATCAGTACTCCGGTCAACGTCAGGATAACCCCGGCCACAACTGCACCTATGATTCCGGTGAGCAGGCCAGCAATGATTATTGGCCAATTCTTCAGGATAATCCCTGACATTGATTCGGTAAAGCCAAAAAGTATAATGATTACCAATGTGAGGCTCATTGGTGCCCATAGTATAGCACATACTGAGAGGATGATTGAGAATGCTCCGAAAGCACTCCAACTCCAACCAAGAAGGTTGCCGACAAAACTACTGGGAATCGTACTGGACTTCTTGTATATCAATGAAGCGAGTGGATATCCGACAAGCGGTATCAAAAACCATAGGAAATTCCAGACCGGAGAACCTGTGCGTCCCCACAACAATAATACCGACATAGCAACCAAGAAGAGAACGCATCCCCAAAGGATGAAATAACTGCCGCTATTCTTGATAATCTCGCGTCGATTGTTGTTTAATGTTTCATTAATGACTTGTAGACTTTGTTCAGCCGTCATTTGAGAATTCTGTTCCATAAATTTGATTAAAGTATTGATAAACTGTTATTTGAAGCTAAAAAGCACTGCGCATATACTTGTTTACTTCTTTGCAAATATAAACAAGTTTATAATATAAACCAAAATTATTTGGAATTTTCTCTCTATTAACGAAA
>DCGV01000111.1:2588-12885 GCA_002314725.1 Bacteroidales bacterium UBA1769 | reverse complement strand
TTTGCAGTTCTGTTTGCAGTTCTGTAAAAGTATCTAATATCCTTACTATCTCTTCCTGAACAGGGAGTGGAGGAACAGGGATTTCAAGAGAATTTATTGCCTTTGCTGATAAATGTTTTACCGACCCACCAGCGGTTCTATCTTCTATTTGTCTAAAAACTGGTTTCATATAATGCCTTATGAAACCATTTAGAAGTTTAGTCTCATCCTTTGAATATAATTTGCAAACCCTCTGACATAGTAGGCCATCTATATCATCCCAGACTCCAAGATTAAAATTCCCATCCATCCCAACCAGAATATCTCCTCTTCTAATAATATAGTCACTGGAATAATCCCCAGAATAAAAGGTGCCTGCCTTGCCAGATAAAACATCTCTGATTCTAATGAGGGGGATAAAGGAATTATCATCTGTAAATTTAGATGCATCAAATGGACAGCCATATAGTACATGTGCATAATCCACAAATTTCACATACTCCACCCCATCAGGACAGTATTTCTGAATCAGTTCTTCCAACTTACTCATACCCTTGTCCTTATTGAAGTTCTGCAATAATCTTGTCAATCTCTGCTCTCAACACATTCTCCATCTCAACTATCTCTTTCAGCTCTGCATTAAGCTTGACAATATCCACCTTCTCCCTGGTATCCTCCTGTTCTACATAAGTAGAGACACTAAGGTTATAACCATTATCAGCTATCATCTTCTTATCAACGACAGCAGAGAAATGAGATGTCTGCTCACGACGTATCCAGCCATTCAATATGTTCTGAATATTATCTTCCGAGAGCATATTCTTGTTTCCTTCATGAATAAACTCTTTGGAGGCATCAATAAAGAGAACAGACTGAGCATTACGATTCTTCTTGATAACAATAATACAGGTCGCAATCGTAGTTCCAAAGAAAAGATTGGGCGGCAACTGAATGACAGCATCAATGTAGTTATTGTCCACAAGATACTTGCGTATTTTCGTCTCAGCACTACCCCTGTAAAGAACGCCGGGGAACGAAACAACAGCAGCAGTTCCATCACTTGAAAGCCAGCTCACAATGTGCATAAGAAACGCTAGGTCAGCTTTACTCTTAGGAGCAAGAACACCGGCAGGAGCAAAACGGGGATCATTGATGAGAGTCACATCATCATCACCAATCCATTTCATCGAATAGGGATAATTTGAAACAATAACGTCAAAAGGCTGATCATCCCAATGCTGTGGATCGATAAGAGTATCCGCACAGGCAAGATTGAACCTGTCAAAAGGAACACCATGCAGGTGCATATTGATACGGCTGAGGTTATATGTCGTTCTATTAATCTCCTGACCAAAGAACTGCGAAACCTTGTCAAAACCCTTGACCTTACCCACCTGAAGCAAAAGCGATGCTGAACCGCAAGCCGGATCATACGCTCTTCTTACCCTTTCCTTACCGTGAGTGGTTATCAAGGCAAGCAGCCTCGAAGCCTCCTGTGGAGTGAAGAACTCTCCCCCGGACTTACCGGCATTCGCCGCATACATACCCATAAGGTATTCATAGGCATCCCCAAAGACATCAATATCATGACCGGATGAACCACCGAGATTAAGAGAACCAATGTTGTCAAGAATCTTCGACAGACGCTTGTTACGCTCACTCACACTATTTCCAAGCTTACTGCTGTTGATGTCAACATCTTCGAAAAGGCCACGATAATCCTGCTCGGATGCTGTACCAATGGAAGACGCTTCAATAGATGAAAAGACCTTTGACAATGTTTCGTTAAGATTGGGATCCTTGTCAGCGTTCTTACGAACGTTACAGAACAGCTGTGAAGGGAGAATGAAGATACCCTTTTCAGCGACAATCTCATCCTTAGCGTTCTGTGCCTCTTCATCGTTGAAGTTCTCATATTTGAAGTCAGTTTCCCCGGCCTCAATCATCTTGGCATTTATATATGCCGCCATATCCTCCGAAATATAACGGTAGAAAAGAGTTCCAAGCACATACTGCTTGAAATCCCATCCGTCAACGGCCCCACGCAAATCATTGGCAAGAGCCCAGATGGTCTTGTGGAGTTCCGCACGCTGTATAGTACTGTTTGCCATATGTTAATTCTTATAAGGTTACATTAAATTTGGTTCTTTGCATTGCCGCCATCTCTACTAGACGCTGCTGATTCTTCTGCATTTCACAAAAGATTTCCCAAACGCAAGAATCGCCTTTATTTAAAGATGTGGCCATTTGCTTGATAAACTCATCATTTGTCATTTCCTTTCCGTAATAAATCTCAAACGCAGACTTCAAATTTTGAAGATACTTCATAGTCTCCTTTGTCACTTTGAAATTGCCATATAAACTCCTGTTGTCCATAATAGATAAAGTATTTTTATGAGTCATACAAAGATAATTAAACATCTCAAAATGACAATAGATATCTAAACAATATTGACCATATTTACATAACCAAAGGTTATATATATTTTTTGTCCTTACGAATCCAGACGGGTGTAAAGCAATTCTCCAACAGGAAGCCGAAAAAGAAAACCCGTATGCACAATGGTTCATGGGAAATATGCTATTCCACGGCAGAGAGACTATTCAGTGAAGATAAAATATCAGAGTATTACTACATCAAACAAGCGGCAGAACAGAGGAACACAGTGCGACGCTGTTTCTGCAATTGCATAAGTGGAAACCTATCATAATAGAAATCTACAAAATGATACTGCTTTCATGGTTCAAATAATCCTATTTATTTTGTTAATTTCATTCTTTTAGGTATATTTGGATATATCGGTAATAGTACAATAGTTATTTTTCCGAAAACAGATATCACTCTACTAAATTATTTAACATTATGGATATTATTCAATGTGAATACGACGGAGAATTCGGCAAAACAGGTTACACTATAGAAGTTAAAGATGCTCAAGATTATCTTGAAGCAATGGATGAAATACGCGTCAAACATGAAGACATTGGAGGGGCTATTGATGGACTTGACGTTTTTATTGAAGAGCGGAGAACAATTAATGCTACAGAGCAGCAAATTTTACTTGCTCATAAAGAATGTGCTTATTTGTGTTTGTTATATAAAGATGTAGAGAGCAGTTCAAGTGAACATAAATCAAGAAAGGATACTCTGAATTGGGGTTTAGATCACTGTTATGAAGCTAAAAAAATTAATCTTGAATTTTACAACGAGGATGTTTTGTGGATCAAAAATCGTATTTCAAACGAATTAGATGAAATTAATGAAAGAGAATATATACAATGGTGTGCCGAACAGAAAGAAAAAGAACGGTTGGATGAAATTGAATTTGAAGAAAAAATGAATAGTCTACATAGAGATAGACCTCAAAAAAATAAAAAATCAGTATTTGACAGGCTCATTGAGCATTTTTCCTATGATCCAGACAAATATCAACAAAATAATGATATTAGATGGTCAGAAAGGAATAATAATGAAGAATGTGAACCCCGCACAGGCTGGGAACAAGTTTATCCTGAATATGTAGGTGGTCCAATAAAAATTGACAGTCAAACATGGAATGATTGTTATCTGCGTTTATATAAACCTGGGCAGGTATACCCAGGAGCTGATCATCTCGAAGGTATTCCATATGGACTTCTTGCAATTCATGCATATTGGAGTGGAGGAAGACTATATGCACAGTTATCAAATGGACGTATTTGTGAATGGGGTAATCCCGGATGTCCAATTATAAAATAGTCTTTCATTTATTTAAGTTTTAACACCAGTCAATACCATTTTCTGTCAAGAGACGGTGCATCTCGTCAATGGTTGACTTGCCAATACCCCTCATAACAAGGTACTCCTTTTCAGTTTTCTGTGTAATATCCTTAACGCTGATATAACCCAAAACAGATAAGCAATCATACAGTCTCCTTGACATCTTCCCTGTAGCCAACATAGTGTCCAAAGATAACGGATCATCATTAGCTTCAGGCATCAAAGTAACAAACTCTTTCTTAATAGTCTGAACCGTCCCTGGAGAAAGAGTACAGATAACCGCCGTATTGCGCACAGAAGTGCCTTTCTTGAGGAGATTTATGGCTCTCTGGTACTCAGTACGCTTTTGCTCTTTGGATTTAACAGAGCCCACTTTACGGCCCATATGAACACCCTTAGCAATTGCTGCCTTTCGGCCAGAATTCAATCGATTTACAATCTGCTTGCGTTCTATCTGGGCACCAAGTCCAAGTACTGTAACTATAATATCCGCAGCAGGGTTCTCGGTACCATCTGCCAACAAGGTAAACAAGTTAAGGTCCTGAATATAAATGTTGACTCCAGCTTTTGTCAGACGCTCCTTGGTATCGACAATAATCTTAACACTACGACCTAGACGGGAAATTTCTCCAATAAGAAGAATGTCTGCACCACCATTACAGCAATAATCAAGACATTCGCCGAGAATAGGACGATCATCACGGGCTCCTGACATCTGTTCTGTAAACACCTTGACGAGATTGTAATGATTCGCCTCTGCGAAAGAAGTCAAATCCCTGACCTGACGGTCTGTTGATTGACGGTCGCCTTCAGACGAAACACGGGCATAAATTACGGCTTTGGTATTCATATTGGCCTATTCAATCTTCAATTAGATTACATTATAAGACATACACTCCATATAACGTTATTATTGACAAAGATAGAAAACAATGTACTAAAAACAAAGATGTATCAAAATAAATCTACAAATCACTGTTTCTACATTATCATTATTGTATCAATATAAATCAAAGAATAAATTGGTTACAATATATTGTATCCAACCTTGAATTATTTGAATACGATTTCTATTTCAAAGTCAACATAACGGGACAATGGTCGGATCCCCATACTGACTGAAGGATTTCACAACCTTCAACTTCTCCGGCCAGTCTATCATCGACAAGAAAATAATCAAGCCTCAAGCCATGTGCGGCATGGCGAGAGCGTGTCCTCTGGGGCCACCATGTATAGCATCTTTGTGTTTGATGAATGGCTCTCCAAGCATCAATCATTCCTTGGTTTTCTAGTTCTGCAAACAGATTTCTCTCCTCAAAGGTAAGACAAGCCGTTCTGTCCCCAGATATTAAAAGAGGAGCATCCAAGGTTTCAGGTGCCACATTAAGGTCCCCACATACAATAACAGGCTTTTTCTTCTGGAGATAAGCCACGTAGCGATTGAAATCAGCCTGCCAACGCATACGATAGTCAAGACGATCCAGTTTCATCCCAGATGTTGGAGCATAAACCGTAATGATATACTTATCCTGTAGTTCCATTGTCAATATACGGCCATCACCATTATGTTCCTTTATCCCCATTCCACTCGTGACTGATATGGGAGTGAGCTTTGAGTAAATACCAACCCCGGCATATCCTTTTACTTTTGACGGATAGAAATATTCATAATATAGAGCAATATGGAAGTTGCCCATATCCTTGTCATTACGAATCTCCTGGACGCAGAAGATATCTGCGTCAGCCACGCGGAAAAAGGATTTAAAGCCCTTGTCCCATATAGCACGGATGCCATTTACATTCCACGAAACAATTTTCATATCAATTAACTTTTAGGTCCTTCCTTTGCTTTGGGAAGGCGAATCAAGGCCGGTTTAATTTCTTTTCTTACCACCTTCACACCGTCCTCAAGTTGCCTTCTAAGTTCTGCATTCTCTATCTCCAAAGCGTCATTATCCTTCTTGAGCGTTGCGGCAGTTTCAACAAGATCTTTATAATCAAGATTCATTTTTACAAACACGGAATCCCGCTTCGCCATTAAGTCAACCTGCCTGTTCAAATCAGCGATTGTATCATTCAAATCTGCTATTTTCTTTCTTAAATCCTTAACTTCCGTATTATCTGTAAAAGACTCTATGAACTTTTTATACGTGTCGGGATTGTTGTAGATGGTGGCGCAGCAAAGCCCTGTGAGTCCCAGTTCTTTTAACTTGGCGGCAACCGTTTCAGGAAGGATCTCATTCTTGCGAATTAATTCCAACGCATCTTTTGTGGCATCTTGCATTGCAGAAACAGCGACACAGATGTTTTCCATATTATGCCACATTTTCTTTCCTTTATCCAAGGATTTTGCATCAATTCCGATAAGTCCAAGATGAACGGTAACACATTTTTCAATTTCTTCTTTTGTCATAATTCTATCTGGGTTATTTATTTAATTCTAATAACTGGGATTCCAATAGTGATGTGACATCCGAAACGGTATGTCCTGAAGTGTTTTCTCCAATATTCATAGTTATCTGTCGATACATCTCTATTCCTTTATTGTCTCGGTTACGATAGTAAACGCCACGCATACAGGAAGCTAAGTGACCCATATTTCTTTCTATCCAGTATTCATCGAAATTATGCTCCATTAGATAATTGTAATGATGAACCCGATAACTGTATAAGCAGGGACGACTGATTTTTTTCCCACGAGCGAGACCTTGTCCTGTAACCTTCTTCAAGCCCGGCCAATCCTTCTCAACAGTATCTTTCAAATATGTCATCAGGAAGTTCGTATATTCCAAATCTATGGTTTTCTTTTCGACCCTCCCTTTGCCTTGGGCACCATCGTAGACAATCAAATATTCGTTGTCGTTGATATTTGCACTGCGTCTACGTATGTCAATGAGTATCTTTATGGCTTCAAAGGCTAGAGGAAAACAATACACTTCAATCAAACGCATCCCGTTTTTTGGGGAACGGTACCAAATTGTATAGAATTCCATTTCTTCCTTAATACACCTATTCAAATCATCTGGCTTTAGCCAGGGAATTTCATTGGGGCGCAAACCAAGCCACGAGAAAATTAAAATAATGCAGGCGGTAACTCTATCTCTATACGGTGCACCAGGATTTCTTGCCACCTCAAGACATTTCATCTGAATGGTTAAGAATAATTCCTCGGGTATTGTACCTCGTCTATTATTGCCTCTGTTTTTTGCAGCTCTGTTGCCATAATGCTTTTTTTTCATGAGAATCTGCTGCATATTGACATCAAATTTTTCATCAGGATAATTTGTAATCAGAAAAGAATAGAACTCGTATACGGACTCCAACATGGAAGCACGAGTGTTTGATGTCGCTTTCATTTTCTGAACACAGTTTATGATATTTTCTGTATGAATGCGGCTAAATGTCTTGTATGGAAACAGCTCAAACAAAGCCTTATAATATCTTCTGAGTTCATCCAAATGCCCTTGAATCGTCACATAGGCCGGCTTCTCGTGAGATATGAAATTATACAAAACAAACTTCTTTACTTTAACCTCCATGTCAGCAGAGAAACTCTCGAATCTATATTCAACATTACGGACCTTCCATCTTTTATCCCAGAAATGTATCTTCTCATATGCTTCGCCCTCCGCTTCCCTGAGACGTATATCAACAGCATCCATCAAGATTTCGATATCTTCCGGAAATGCAGCACTTGAATCCTCTTTCCATGGAACGTCCTCAAACAGTCCAAAGACAAGAGCGTAACGCTCTCCTTCGATGCTGCGCTCAATGCCATCAGCATAGTTTCTGCCTATGATTGACGGGGTGTATCGTATTTGTCCGGATGTGCGTGTCATTTGCTTATGTTCCTTGATTTAAGTTCTTCGAGAGCTTTCTTTAACTCATCTTCCGTACCAACATTGAAGGCTTTTTCAGTGGATTTAAATGTCTCGTATGTATGGTCAATATAATTATCGTGAGTTGTCTTGAATGACTTGTGGTTCATGATAAAAGCGGCTTTAGTACCATCTCCACCATGTCTGTAATCGTTATCATCAGAGTAAGTTGCGAACATATGACGGAAGTTATACGGAGACCACGGACGTAAATTCAGTACACGACAAGCCTTTGACAGTTCTTCTTTATATGATCCATCCGTAAAGCGGTTATATCCCGTTGCTCCTTTGTAAAGGAAAAGCCTGTACCTGATGCTGTCATCATAACAGTTTTCACGCAGTTCCTCTGATTCTCGGATAATTGCCTGAAGGAACCTCACAGTTTCAACAGATGTAACGCTCGTGACTTTATCATCGGTATTGACCTTTGATATTCCTGCAATAAGGCCGCCTTTTTCATTGTCAGTTAAAAAAATCTTTCGAATATCCATCTGGCATATCTGACTGATTCTGAATTGAGTAGTAGTCAATAATTGAGTGAGACAATAGCACAATTTCATATAAAACGAATTGGATGCTCTATCCGCAAAATACTTCAAAATTGCGTTTGCATCTTCTTCGGGAATGGCCTTTACTTTATTACTGGCTGGTCGAATCGTCAGTTTAAATCTAAAGAATGACAATGCTAATGGCTCGATCTTTTCAAAATACCCTGCATACGTGGCCCATTCAAAAAATCTCTTGACCGTATTCAAGGATGCGGCCAGAGTCTTCTCGGATAACTTACTCCCAATGAATGTGAAGCGGATCTCTCTCGCCTCCGTAGCCTTCAAAACTTTAAGTTCGGTTCCTGTTTTTAATTTTCGTTGATACAGGATTTCAAGCGCTTTGGCAATATATCCTGATCCGGAATTGGCGGCAGACCTATAATCACGGAAGATATATCTCCAGGCAACCTCCCGATATTCCAAGGATGTAATCAATGAAAAATCTATAAGAATACATTCATCTTCACAGATCCGAGTATTAATGTCGCCGCAGTTCTTAAAGACAATCACGGCCTTGCCCATAGTAGGTTTTTCGGGACATTCACTTATCGGGATAAAGACCCTTTTTTCAAAAATGTAGTTTATGAAAGACTTCCTGCGAAGAATGATTGCAGAAAGGTTTGATGAATTATCAAATATGTGGCACCCATCAGCTGTTGCTGTTATGTATCTGTAGAAATCAATTACATGATGGACGGCAGCGATACGTTTTACTTTATCCTTCTTTGCTCGATATAACGGCAAGTAATATTGTTTTATTTGAAACCAAAAAGCATTGGCTGACAAATCATTAACAGATTGTATTAGGGCAGCATATGGCCCAAAACTTCTCTCAAAATCTCTATGGCAAAGGTTAAACTCCTTACCTCTCACATCGGGAAAGCCATCCATAAAGAATTCCTTATAAAGCCTTTGAATGACAGGGTTCTCAAATCTCAGCCCAAGGATTATTACTCTTGAGTATTTCTTTCCCGTCGATCTGGAAAGACAGACCTCCTCCTTTCCGGTGTATTCTTGAAGAGCAAACGTAATCAACTCCTTACCAAAAACAGCATCTCTCATCAACGGTTTTTCAGGGAAGAAATCATATTGGGGAAACAAAGACATTACATATCGGAATAGGTAAAAACCCATAGCCGTTACCATCCTGCACTCATGAATACTAATAGAGCAACTCCTTAGATGCAATACCATCCCCCATAAGAAAGGTTCATCAAAACCATAAGGAAGCGTGAAACCTTTTTCGAGGTACATACTAATATATCTGATGAAATTTCTGATTTGAGAAGGGTCCTGAGAATCAAGATCGGTACTGTCGGTTAAGAATCCTGCAAGAATATTCCTGACATCCGAATCTGGTGAGATTAGGGCATACTCCACCAGACCGTGATTGGAGTGCCCTATCACGGTCTGGTAGGCGATTTCTCCCGTCCGGAGCATTGTCTTTTTGGCGGTCCTAATCTTTTTCTTCATTGGTGTCTGGTTTCAATAATCCCGCCTTCAATGGATCGGAGAACGGAATTGAGTGATGAATGTCTTTCTGAACATCTTGCCGCATGATTGCCAATTCTTCAACTGACGGATTAAGATAGCGGTCGGTTGTTGACGCATTCTTATGCCCAAGAAATTCCATCACAGACTGCTTGCTCATACCCATCTTATTTAGGAGGTGATCACTGATTCCATGTCTCCATCTGTGGTTCAAGCCTTTAATGCGTCTGTCTTTATCAGTTGCAATTCCTATTTCATGGAAATACTCTTTTTCGCGCTTATTCCAGGTGCTGTCATACATTGGGGTGCCGTAATTATTAAGAAACAGATAGTGATTCTCTTCAAGCCTCCATTCCGAAGCAAAACGCTTCTTATTAACTATGTCAGCAACCGTTCTTGCATATCTGTCCGGATATTTATTGGCTGCTTCAGCGTGTTTTGTCTTGATATAGAGTTCCAGCACATGAAATAAACTATCGGGAATATACTTGAGGTTCTTGGCTTTTTGGCATTCAGCCACATAGTCCGCATCATCATAGCTCTGATTGTCTGCAAGTTGAATACGGCCCTTTGCGCACTGGCACCGGCGATCGGTCTTGCGATTTCTCAAACAGAGGAAATGTAAGACTTCGCCTGTTTCC
>DCGV01000111.1:0-2572 GCA_002314725.1 Bacteroidales bacterium UBA1769 | reverse complement strand
CATTCACTTCCGTTATAATATCTTCGATTGTTAGACCAAGACATTCACCGATACGCATACCGATAGTAAACATCAATTCACACAGAATCCATACGGTAATATCCTTCTTCTCCATTACAGTTTTCTGAAATTTCTCATAGTCCTGAGAGTCATTGAAATCAGGTTTGAGGTCCAGTTTTGAGTCCGCCTTAAACGACACATCATATTTCTTTATCTCAGCGCTCCGTCTTTGACCATCTGCGCCAACAACTTCCGTTTTCCCGATATGGCAACGCGTTATCGGTTCATCGTTCATCCCAAAAGACAAATAAAAGCCTCGGATATCGCTGAGGTAACTGTTACAGGTAACATTGGTAGGAGAGACTGACTGATATTCAGGCCCAATCCTTTTAAGGAAAGCCTTAAAATCAGCAACAGAAGACTGTGGAAAGTTTCTCCAATGAATATTGTTTAGCTCACAAAAGACGAAAAGGAGTCTTAAAGCTGTTGCTATTCTATTCCTTGTATTGAAGGACTTATCTGCGCACCAGCTATTAAGATACCAGTTTGCCTCATCAATGGGGACCATATGCTCGTCATATAAAATAAAACGAACAGACTGAACCAAAAATGAATCAGGGACCGTGCCGAACAGGTTAAACAATATTCGCTCTTCATCCGTACGCTCCTCATCTTTCTTCTTCCTGATTTCTTTAATGTTGTCCAGGAATTCCGGACCGATTTTGACTATCTTCAAGGAACAACGAGCCTCCCTGACAACCACTTCTTTCCCGGAAGCATTCGTCGCGGTTTTCGAATAGATTGAGAGCGAGCCTCGTCTTATTTGTCTTATAGCCATGTCTGGTTTATGGACTTAATTTCTGCAAATATACATATTATTTTCATTCCAACAAGTATTAAGATACTTTTTAGAAGGATATTTTATACTTCCATAATTAGAGTGAATACCTTCTATGAATATCAACATAATACGGCCTAAATAAACTATCACGGCATTTTTCACCAATACTATTTAGAATGACTTGTATAATATGTAAAAGAATTTACATACCTTTGTAACGACATTTGTTTTCAAAGCAAGTTTTTACATGGGTAAAATGACACCACAAGAAGTCTACAAAGCAGTAGCTGCAGACTTTAAGCGCTATGGAATCACATACGAAAAAGCGGCCGAAGAATTGGGGTATACCAATAAACAGACAGTTGCAAACATCTTAAGTGGAAAAAAATATATGGCCCCAGAACAGGCGAAACGTTTCCATGATGTATTTGGATATGATATGAGTACCCTTATGTCTGGCGATGGCTATTTAGTATTTAACCCACAAGTTCGTTCTTTAGTATTGACAAAGGGACCAGATGGCAAGGAAACAATTTTTACTACAGATGATAAACTTACGCCTGAAGGAAAAATTGGATTACTAGAAAAATACCTACAAAATGTCTGCTTACTATCTGATGATAGAGAAGTCCAAAGTATATGGCCTTGTTATTACAATATGATACGGGATACTAATGGAGCAATGCTAACTACAGGCTATGTTCATTTGGAAAATCTAATTCGAAGAAAGAACATGGAACGGTTTGGGCCGAAAGATAAAATTTTTGCAGATGAGGAGATTAAAAAATAAGAACCTACTTATTTAGTAATTTCTGATTTCATCCTTTCAATTTCAGCCGCCTGCTCAGCAACTTTTCTTTTCAACGCGACATTTTCACGCTTTATGCTTCTTATAGCCGCAGAACCCTTTTCAAGACGACCTCTGCCTGTCAGGAGAAAAACAAGATTAAATTCAAACTCTTCTGCATACTTTGTTGCCACCGTCTCATTAAATACAGAAAGCTGCATATGATTGGCAACCGTCTGTTTCTTGATCCCAAGCCTATTGGCGACCTCTTGTTGCAATAAGCCCTCTGCCTTGAAGTATCTTGATACTACAAGGCCGACATTGTTCTGCTGTGTTTCAATATGCCCCATAAACTTTTTTTCTTAACTTTGTACGAACAAGTCAACCAAATGCAAATATAGTAACTTTTGGGAACATATTACTATTTTGCAGTCGTTTTTTTGATTATATTGTACATATGCCAAGAGAAATCGATATTCGATCCATAAAAGAAGCCATCAAAATTGAACTTCAAAGACAGCATCTTACTCATAAACAAGTTGCCGATTTGCTTGGCCTTAAGAAATCCACCGTCGATAATAAACTTTCAATCTGCGATTTCTCAGAGAGAGAAGCGCAAAGGTGGTCTGCCGCATTAAACATCTCGGCAGATCTATTCTTATATGGAGCGGAGCATGCGACTCTAGACAACTACACCGAATTAAAAGCAGCATACCAAATTCTTCGGCAAGAAGTGGATGAACTCAAAGTGAAAGTCGCCGAGCTCGAAGGTAAGATAAACTAACTCTCGTTCTAAAATAAAAGTCGCGGCTCAAAACAAAAGCCCTACCTCTATCCACCCTTTCTACACACATCAACCTTATCTCTCCATTCTAAGTTCTATAGTTATATACATAGAATCTTAGAGAAGTGAGTATTTTTTCTGAGGAGTGTGCAACCTCATC
>DCGV01000002.1:1220-3078 GCA_002314725.1 Bacteroidales bacterium UBA1769 | reverse complement strand
ATTGTAATACCGCGGTCTAGAATGCTCCCGCCGATAAAGAAGTTCACAGTCTGCGTCAATTCCAACTGTCCCTTGTCATTGAGCATAGTGGCCACCTTGCCCGGTTCTTCCGAATTGACAACATTTATGGAGAAGTCATTAAACTCCAAAAGCCTTCGAACCCACGTTTCAACTTCATTAAATGACGGGAAACGCTGATTGATAAGGCCTTCTATACATCCCAATCTATTTGATTCAAGAAGACTATTATACGCCTCATTCTCAAGATCGAGAATACGCAAATCAGCATTCTGCTTATAAAGGAAGGCATGCTGTACGTCCTCAATAATGCTCTTGATAAGAGCTTCCTGCCACTCGTGGTTCTTCTTCGCTATCTCAACATGAATCAAGCAGCTAGTCTTATACTTTGTATTATTCTCCTCCTTACACTGAATATTTCGAATCGCGGCTGACATGAAATACCCGACAATCGCTCGCGTCAAATCAGCGATATTCCCGGAATGTGCTCTTGAGTCTAGATAATCCTCTTTTCTTTCACAAAGGGCATCAAGACATTCTTGACTGACAGGCTGGAATAATTGACTGTACATCGAGTTCTCATCCTTCGAAAGAACATAATACTGTTTGCCGCCGATATACTTGGAATGGATTGGAACCAACCCAGTAAAACGAGGTAGCCAAGGAGAAGCTTCTTTTCCATCTCGAAGTTGGACAGTTCCATCAGGCTGGAGATATAACGAATATGGGGTTGCTGTAACCTGAAGGTAACGGCAGTATTCCGGAATCTTGGTAAAATTCTCAATATGCTCAGCTATCTTCAACAAAGACAGTTGACCCTTTCTCTGATAATAGGCACGACTTGCGAAATCCGCCTCATCATCAACGATGAGTGTTTTCTTTAATTTTAGTTCCGGGGACTTTATTGTAAATAATTCAATCAGATGCTCAAGGTTCTTTGCCTCCTTCTTACATACAATGATAAATTTCGTCCGAGGGTCCATAATCTGATTGGAGCTCAAACCCTTCTTTATCACATCCATGATATCATATATCAGAACCTTTACCTTCTGATCATATCGCCCTGAATCGGCGAAATACTGGAAATCGTAGGTTAAGCGTTTAATTGTTTGAGAAGTAAGTGTATTCGTGCCCTTTGTATAAACCACACATACTTCTATTCCGCGGTCCATAGATAATCCAACGATGTTTTCAAACGTATCTGTCTTTCCACATTGGACATTTCCCAGTAATAAGCAAGGTTGCGTAGCCGTTGGACCATCCGTTAATAGCTGGTCCACCATCTCCCTAACACAGGCTTCTTTCTCCGGGCTCATAAACTTATTGTGAGCCTTCATTGTACTAAAGATAAACTCACCTTCATCTATTCTCTCTCGCTCTTCGAGTCTGGCTTTTTCAGCCAACACCTCATTTGTGATTGGCATATTATACTTTTCCGCCATAGCGATGAAGTCAAGGACTTCTTTTAGCGTATCAAATTGTGGCATATTGTGTTATTTTACAAATTCAAAATAAGAGTTTGACATCATTTCTGCATCAAGCGATATAGTTGGATTGTTGACAACAAAGGACCTTTTATATACATCAAGTGCGAACTCAGTGTATTTCTCTACCCTTCGAGCTTCGTAAAAACCAATCTTTGGCCTGGCAATGATTCCAGTTTCCAAAAGCATTGGGATGATACAGTTCATCGCATTTGGCAAAGATCTGTTTGAACCATATTTTGAGGCCAATTTGTCTTGTATCAACCCGGTTGTGACTTGCTCTTGGACATGAAAATACTTGCCCATAGTAGCAGTGACGTCATAACCGAAATTGTATGCAGCATTAATTACGGCAG
>DCGV01000002.1:0-1091 GCA_002314725.1 Bacteroidales bacterium UBA1769 | reverse complement strand
GCTTTCTTTATTCTGTTTTGCCCTTCATACTCTGTTGAGGCCAATTCAACAAAATACTCTCCGGTCGCTTGTTCATCAAGAGTAGCGACAAGAGCCATTTCAAGAATGCTCACAGGGATTCTCTGATTAATTCCAATATCTGATTTCATCGTTAAATCTTTACAAACGGTACAATAACTTCCAGAAAATGTGAACCTCCGTGAGTAATCATGTCGGTACCAGTTTTCTGGAAACACTGGTTGCCGCTGAATGCCAGCCAATTCTGATGTTGAATCATTTCAGCTTCAGGATTATTGGCAATAAATCCTTTCATTTCTGTCAAATTCTCATAAATGAGATGTCTAGTCCCTCGGCTACCATCCTTATACAAAAATGTTTTCTCTTGGGAGGTCAGATTTCTCCACCCTTTTGACAAAAGATTGCCATGATCTGTGGTAAGATAAACCACAAATCCGGCATTCTTGAGTGTTGCTATCTTATCTACAAATCTTCTTGCCCAATTCTCCGTCAATGCCATCAGGTCGGAATTATCAGTCGAAGCGTGCATCTTCTCATCCAATTCAACAGTGACAAGCGCAAGTCTTTTTGTGGTGCTAAATATGTCAAAATCGTCACCGTCATAAATGTATTGGATATCAGCGGCGATAATGCCTTTCTCCTCCCAGAACTCACTCCAAAGTTTACTTTCATTCCCCGGATTCTGCTTATAGTCTTGAAGTGGAGAATCACCTCTGAAAATTGCTTGACGGGAAAGCATCGTAATAGATGGAAGCCAAGAATAAATAGCGCTATCTTGAGTTGATATTCCGGACTTAGACAAATGTTCTCTTAAAACCACATACTGCCAATATGCCATTCCATCAACCACAATCAGAGCAACTTTGTCTTGATTAGAATATGCCGCAGCAATATGAGGTAGAACTTTATTGACAGCTTTGGCTTTGAGTAGATGATTAGATGCTATCGCTCCGGTATATCGAGAAATTAGACCATTTTGAAAAGACTCATTAATGGACTTGATTTGAGGCACTAAAGCGTCATAATGGCCAGCTCGAATAGCATCGGCAATAACTGTTGCAACAGATTCTGCC
>DCGV01000119.1:29713-32921 GCA_002314725.1 Bacteroidales bacterium UBA1769 | reverse complement strand
AGTTAACGAAGTGTCAAACTCCCGATTTTGAGATGCTCTTCAGTGTTGATATCTAGCAGCTGATTTGAGCATTCCAAAATTAATGCTACCTTTGCTGCGTTTTTGAAATAATTTTATGAAACTGAACAATCTCAAAGGCGACATCTTCGGAGGTATCACAGCCGGTATAGTCGCTCTCCCTTTAGCATTGGCATTTGGTATTCAAGCTTTTGGAGGTGTTGATGATCCTTCTGCAAGCTCTATGGGCGCACTCGCCGGACTTGTTGGCGCTACTTTATTAGGGTTCTTTGCATCTCTTTTCGGCGGCACACACTCTCAAATCAGTGGACCAACCGGACCAATGACGGTAATCTCCGCAAGCTTGATAAGTGGAGCATGGGTGGCATCATCCGGTAGTATCTCTACCGTCCTTTTGACTATGTCACTTGCCGGTCTATTCTGTGGGGCGTTTCAGATATTGTTCGGTGTTCTAAGAATAGGTAAATATGTAAAATATATCCCTTATCCAGTCCTTTCAGGCTTTATGAGTGGTATTGGCGTGATTATCATCCTTCAACAGATCTATCCACTGATTGGATTGAAATCGCCGGTACTTGTAGTCGATATGGTATCCAAATTCCCTGAGATGGTAAGTAATGGCATCTCAATAACAGCTCTTCTTCTTGGACTTGGAACAATAGCAATTATTGAACTGTTCCCAAAAATCACAAAGAAAGTTCCGTCAACACTTGTTGCTTTGATAGTAATGACAGTGATAAGCTTATTCTTGGATTTGGATAATAAGTTGATTATCGGTGATATCCCTTCAGGTCTTCCAATGCCTTTCTTTGCAAAGGCCGGTGTCGATCTCGCAGGAGTGGATTGGATGGTAGCGATTAAATCTGCTATTATCCCAGGTATTACATTGGCTTGTCTTGGCTCAATCGATACACTTCTAACATCAGTAGTAGCGGATAATATTACAAAGACTCGTCACGACAGTAATCGTGAGTTGGTAGGTCAGGGCATCGGTAATGCTGTTGCCGGTCTCTTCTGTGGCCTTTCAGGAGCAGGCGCAACAATGCGTACCGTAGTAAATGTCAAGTCAGGTGGACGCAACAGACTAAGTGGTATGATTCACTCCATACTTCTTCTTGCCATACTTCTTGGATTGGGTAGTCTCGTTAAATTCGTTCCTCTTGCAGTTTTGGCTGGTATTCTCATTACTGTTGGTATAGGAATCATTGACCTTCGCGGGTTCAAGGATCTGCTACGTGTTCCAAAAGCAGACGCATTTGTCCTGTTGATAGTCTTCTTTGTAACAGTTTTCGTGGATTTACTTACAGCTGTTGGTATCGGTATGGTAGTGGCTTGCGTATTGTTCATGAAGAGAATGGGCGATGTCGTTGAGGGCACATATCAAACAAATGACATTACAAAAGAGACTTATAAAGAGACAAAATGGGCAGATGATCCAGAGTTTGAAGATCATCATAAAGTAGTTATCAAACGTCTTGAAGGTCCACTGTTTTTCGGCTCAGTCAGCAGTTTTAAGGATATGATGATGGTTACTCCAAATGATACCAAGGTTGTGATTATCAGAATGAAGAAGGTTGAATATATGGATCAATCAGGCTTGTATGCATTGGAAACTGCTATTCAAGATTTAACAGCTTTGGGAATTACCGTTATGATGACAGCCATCAAACAACAGCCTCGTTCAATGATGGATAAGATTCACCTTGTCCCTGCATTGGTTCCGCAAGAGCATGTCTTTGAGACAATCGACGATTGTGAGACCTATATCAAGAAATCGTTATAGAAGACCTTCCGGGATAGAGAGGATAATGGCGTCGTCCGTTACTTCAAGAATGAGTTCCTCGTTGAAGGGAAGTAGTATTTCTTTGCCGTGATAATCCACTGAGATGCAGGTGTTTCCATTGAAGTTATGGAAATCTGTTATTTCGCCGATCTGTATTCCCTTTTGGTCGATTACGGTCATTCCGATGAATCCGGGTATTTCATCATCACTCTCTTCATCTTCAGTGAATACATTACGTCCTACAATCTCTTCGGCATCGTCGTAGGAGTCGATATCTTCAAATTTGACAATCATCCTATTGCCTTTGATATCAATTTTCTCAATAAAAAAAGGAACCGCAAGTTCATCGAAATAGATGAATAGCGGTTCCTCTAGATCAAATTCTCGCGGATCATTTCCGTTAAGGCTGATCACAACCTCGCCAGATACTCCGTAAGATTTTGTAATCTGCATAGACCTATGCTTCAGCTGGTGTTTCAGCTGGTTCTTCAGCAGGTGCTTCTGCTTCTTGAGCAGTAGCTTCAGCAGCAGCTTCTTCAGCAGCAGCTTTAGCAGCAGCCTCGGCTTCAGCTTTCTTCTTAGCGATAGCTTCAGCACGTTCAGCATTAACTTTTGCCTCTGCGTTTAGAGCCTCTTTCTTAGCTTTATCACTTGCGTTTGAAAGGCCTTGTTTCTTCGAAGCAACTTTGGCATCTTTAGCAGCTTTCCAAGCATTCCATTTTGCATCAGCAGCCTCTTGAGTAAGAGCGCCCTTTGCAACACCACCCTGAAGGTGTTTCTTTAGAAGAATACCTTCGTATGAAAGGATACGACGAGTAGTTTCAGTAGGTTGTGCACCATTGTTCAACCAAGCGAGAGCTTTCTCACCATTAAGAACGATAGTTGCAGGATTAGTGTTTGGATTGTAAGTACCAATTTGTTCGATTAGACGACCGTCGCGTGGTGCGCGGCTGTCTGCTACTACGATATGATAGAATGCGTAATTCTTCTTACCGTGGCGTGAAAGGCGAATTTTTACAGCCATTTTTTAATGAATTAAAGTTAATAAATTGAGTTAACTTCCTAATCTTCTCGAGAAAAGGTCTGCAAAGGTAAGAATAATTCTTATTAATGCAAAAGAAAGTTGAGAGCTAAGAGCTAAGAGTTAAGAGCTAAGAGTTAAGAGCTAAGAGTTAAGAGTTAAGAGTTAAGAGTAAAACTCTAGACTCTAGACTCTAGNNCGAGAAAAGGTCCGCAAAGATAAGAATTATTATTTCAATTGCAATATTGGTCGGTGGAAATTTCGTGGATTTGTAAGACTAAATTGGATAAACTGTTGTGTTACCTTCCGTGGTGTAGATAATAAAGCGCTTCATCGTTTCATCATATAATTTGGACTCTACAAAGATATTTGATTGTTGTTGAATA
>DCGV01000119.1:29492-29682 GCA_002314725.1 Bacteroidales bacterium UBA1769 | reverse complement strand
AAACTTAACCTATGAAAAAACTATTTTCGATTAAGTTTTATGCAAACCCTGTGCCAAACTCAAAAAATGAGAAAAAATTATTCGCAAAGTTTGACGGAAAGAATAACTACATCCTCAAGCGGGCGATCTCTCTCGTCGCATGGAGTAACTCCAATGGCATCTACAACATCCAGTCCTTCAATAGTTTGAC
>DCGV01000119.1:28817-29473 GCA_002314725.1 Bacteroidales bacterium UBA1769 | reverse complement strand
ATTCACCATCAAGGTGTGAACAGCCATCTTCGCTTAAAACGATATAGAATTGAGATCCTGATGATGCTTTTGTAGGATTAGCTGAATCACCACGACGAGCTGCAGCAACAGCACCTTTGATATGGTGCTTCTCAGGAATAAACTCTGCTGGAATTGTATAATCAGGACCGCCTGAACCTAAACGAGCCTCTCTTGGAGCATTCTTACTAGTTGGATCACCGGCTTGAATCATGAAATCTGCGATGACTCTATGGAATAGAAGGCTATCAAAATAGCCTACTGAAGCAAGTTTTGCAAAGTTATCTCTATGAAGAGGAGTCTCTGAGAAGAGTTGAATTTTAATAGATCCTTTATTGGTTACGATTTCATAAATTGGTTCTTCAGGTAGGTTCTCAGGTACCTGCACTTCCATTAGGTTAATTTTTTCTGCCATAGCTTCTTCTTGTTCTTTAGGAGCATTGTTCTTGCAGCTAATTAGAGTTATCGCTGCAAATGCCAACATAATTACGATAGTACGTTTCATTTTTAAGTAGTTTACGATAAAACATCCAAAGATACCAATTATTATTAAGTAATAATGAAATAATAACTAGGTAATCTTTCTGAATCTATTTGGTCTATTTCTCTTTTCTCATCGGTCATTTACCACCGGTAAA
>DCGV01000119.1:0-28811 GCA_002314725.1 Bacteroidales bacterium UBA1769 | reverse complement strand
CTCCCTCTTCAAAAAGAAATCTATCCTCAAATATCTTTCATAAATCTTTACCAACTTATTTTTTTATTATTACTAAATTTGCACTAAACTTTTAACGCTATGGCAAATCCTCTTAAACAGCTTGCAGGTGAGACCGCGATTTATGGACTTAGTACTATTCTGGCCAGAATTGTCAACTTCGCATTGGTGCCGCTATATACAAGGGTACTTACTGAATCTGACTATGGGGTTGTAACGGAGTTCATGGCATATATCGCCATACTTCAAGTTGTTTTGGTTCTGGGACTTGAAACAGGTTGCTTCCGTTTTGCAAGTAAGGATGATGTTGATAGGAATGCAGTCTTCTCCAATGCATTCATGGCAGTAGGATTATTGTCTCTACTGTTTTTTGCCGGTGTAACTCTTTTTTCGCCGCAGATTTCGTCTGCAATGGGGTATGATGGTTTTTCCAATATAATAATATACATCGGAGCTATTCTACTGATTGATTGTACGACTGCGATACTGTTCGCCCGTCAGCGTTTTGAACATAAGGCCGTCAAGTTCGCAACGATTAAAACTGTGAAGATTTTAACAGAGGTTGGTGTCAATCTGATACTCTACCTTGTTATGCCAAAGGTTTTCATCTCAAATCCCAATCACTTCCTATTGAATTTTGTCAGCGCAACGCCTGATTTTACATATGCAATATTCGCAATTTTCGTAAGTTGCCTTGTGGCTTTGGTATTGATGCTTCCGGATATTCTCCATCTTGAATTGAAATTCAATAAGAGATTATGGAAGCAGTTGATGCTATACTCTTTGCCGATAATGATAGCTGGTCTTCCTGGCGTAATGAACGATTTCCTTGACAGGATATTGATGCGATATCTAAATGCCGATCCTGTAATGTGGAGAGCGGATCTGGGTATATATCAAGCAGGTGTGAAGATCGCGGTGATAATGTCCCTTTTTATTCAGATGTTCAGATATGCTTCCGAACCTTTTTTCTTCCAGAGGTCCAAGGATAAGAACAGGGACGAGCTGTATGTGACAGTAATGAACTACTTCGTAGGATTCTGTATGTTTGGTTTTCTTGCGATTATGCTATATATGGATGTAATTGGACTGATTCTTGGACGTGACTTCAGAGCTGGACTTTCGATAGCACCCATAATGCTGATGGCATATGCCTTGTTAGGGATTCTTACTAATGTCAATATGTGGTACAAACTCTCTGGAAAGACAAAATATGCAATTTATGTTACTCTTTCCGGATTAGTTGTAACAATACTGATCAATGCTTTCTTTATGCCAATCTATTCATATCATGCTGCTGCTTGGGGACATTTGGCCAGTTATGGTGTTATGCTGATTGTCAGCGTATTGATGGGACGTAAATACTATAATATTCCATACAATTGGGGGACAGTCAGTTGCCTGATTCTTGCGGCATTGGTAATCTATGGAATTAGCTTCTGCCTCCCTGAAATGAGCTTTTTTGTTAAGATGATTGTTCATACTTTGCTAATTTTTGTGTATATTGCAATCGGATTTTTGGTATTGAAACGTTCGAATAAAAGAAACAAATTAGCTTATGAAAGTCAAAATCGTCAATAAATCAGCATATCCGGCTCCTGCATATGCGACAGAATACTCTGCTGGAGTGGATTTGAAAGCCAATATCGATGATCCTATCGAATTGAAACCGTTGGCAAGGGCTAAAGTTCCTACTGGTTTGTCTATCGAGTTGCCTATAGGTTATGAGGCTCAGGTTCGTCCTAGAAGCGGTCTTGCCGCCAAAAATGGCGTTACCGTTATTAACAGCCCTGGAACTATAGATGCTGATTATCGTGGTGAAATTTGTGTACTTCTTGTTAATCTGTCTGATACTCCTTTTATTATCAACCCAGGTGAAAGGATTGCTCAGATGGTAGTGGCTAAGTATGAAAAGATAGAATGGGAAGAGGTTGAAGAGTTGAGCGAAAGCTCCCGTGGTGAGGGTGGATTTGGCTCAACAGGAGTTAAATAATTATGATACAGATCTCTGTTTTATACGATTATTATAAAAGAAGCAACGGAATAGTTACCGATAGCAGAAAGGTGACAGATGGTACAATCTTTTTTGCCTTAAAGGGTGAAAAGTTTGATGGAAATGATTTCGTTGAGTCCGCACTGCAGTCTGGAGCCAAGTATGTTGTTGCCGACAGACCGTCTTGTGTCGGCGATAGAGTCCTTTTGGTGGAAGATGTCCTTCAGACATTACAGAAATTAGCTGCTTACCATAGGAGTAAATTCAATATTCCAGTTATTGGAGTTACTGGATCATGTGGTAAAACCACTACAAAAGAGTTGATAAAAGCAGTGCTTTCTCAATCGTACAACGTAGTGGCTACTAAGGACAATTTTAATAATCACATTGGTGTTCCTTTGTCTCTTCTTGAAATAGATGACAGAACGGAGATAGCTGTTATTGAGATGGGTGCAAGTGCTCCGGGGGAGATAGAGTCGTTGGTAAACATAGTTAATCCTACTTGTGGCATAATCACAAATGTTGAGAAGGTCCACCTTGAAGGATTTGGCTCTTTTGCGGCTGTTAAAAAGACAAAAGGCGAGCTATATGATTATCTCCGCCAAAAAGGCACCATGGCATTTGTTAATAAGGACAATGACATACTTATGAGTATGATCAATGCCAGAGCCGGTTTGCGTTCTTGTAAATATGGCGCAGAGTCTCAAGGCGTTGAAGTCGTAGTCCCCACTGCAATTGACCCATATTTGAAGTTATCCCTTCCAATTGAGCCATTTGCAAAGAATTCAAAAATACAAGATTATAGATTTGTTGACAAGGTTAATATCAATGAGTCTACGGAACGTAGGGTTATCAGCACTAAATTGGTAGGTACATATAATGTTGACAACATATTGGCAGCAATATGCATAGGAACCTACTTTGACGTTCCATTATTGAAGTGTGCAGAGGCTATTGAGGCGTATGTTCCAGCTAATAACAGATCGCAACTTGTCGATACAGGACATAATGTGGTTATTGTTGATACCTATAATGCCAATCCTGCCAGCATGAAGGCTTCCATAGAAAATTTCCAGAATTCCAAATTCTCAAATATTGTGTTGATACTTGGGGAGATGAAAGAGATCGGTCCAACTTCGATGGATGAACATATCAATATCATCAAGCTGGCACAACGTGTAAGTCCTACATCCAATGATTTGATTCTTTTGGTTGGAAAGGGAATGCTGGAGGCCAAAAGGGAATCATTGATTCCAGCCACCAATATCATCTGTTTTAAAGATGTCGATGAACTGATATCTTTCGTTAAAGAGAATCCTTTAGAAGGGAGGACGATCTTTATCAAAGGGTCACATTCAAATCATTTGGAGAAAGTTGTTGAATTTTTGTAGAGAATGTCATTCTCGCGAATGTTGTAGGGTGCCGGAATGTTATCTTTGCAGCATGCAGCATTAATCTTGGCGCACGTTTCCCTCCATATAATCTATCCCCGATAATAGGGATTCCAAGCCCACTCTTGTGTGCTGCGTGAACCCTTAATTGGTGAGTGCGTCCTGTAAAAGGTGTGAGTAACACTTCAATTGTACCATCTTTTTCGACTCCAACTATTTCATATTGAGTTACAGCAGGTTTCCCGGTTTCAAAATCCACACACTGCCGTGGACGGTCATAATAATCAAGTGTTAAAGGCAATATGATTTTTCCGGTATCACCTATTTTATACCTTTTATAATCACCAATTTCACCGCCCAATCTGGCAATGTAGTTCTTGTTGACCTCTCGATTCTCAAATTGCCTTTGGATATAGGATTGTGACCCTTTGCTTTTTGCGAAAACCATTACCCCCGAAGTATCCATATCCAATCTGTGGCAACTGAAAACCTCGCATCCACTATACTCTTCCAGCCAAGTTAAAAGTGATTTCCGTGAGCTTCTGCCTGGTACTGCAAGCATCCCAGATGGCTTTTCGACTACAATCAATTCGCTATCTTCAAATAGTATGATCGGATTTTGTATATCCCAGAGTAGATCGGATTCCAATGGATTTGGTTCGACATCGACACCTTGGAGCATCCATGAAAGTAGTGGGCCGCATTTCCCTGTGCAAGATGGATAGAATGAACCGCTCCTGCGTACCTCTTTTGATGGCGACTCCCCGTACCAGAATTCTCCCATAGAGATAGGTTTATGTCCATTCAAAAAGGCATATTGTAAAAGTTTAGGTGCAGCACAATCGCCAGTTCCGGCTGGAGGTATCAGCCCTTTGTCAGCAAAAATATTCAGGATTGACCTTTTTTCCCCTAAGCCATTGAGTACTACATATTTTTCAAAGAGATCATGCTGAAGTTCAATGGATTGATTGTGTGAGTGAGAAATAATTGTTGCAGGATCGAACTCATAAATTGGTGGAACAAACCCTTCTATTATACTTCTCCCTCCTGCTGTTCCAGAGAAGGCATAGATGAATGTGTTATCTTCCAATTGAAGAACACCCATCATTTTACCCTCTTTAAATATGTCTTTCAGATAATCGGATGAGTCAATGCGATCGATAAGTGACTTGGCAGCAGCCTCAATCTCTGGACGAGGAAAGTAACAGAATGGATTGTTCAGCATAATTTGTTCGGCTTACAAGCTGAATATTATTCAACATACAAAACCAATCCCTTCAAATATTCCCCTTCAGGATGATATATATTGACAGAGTGGTCGCAAGGTTGGTTGAGTCTGTCAAGAATCCTTACATGACGGCCAGTCGATGCGGCGGCTGAGAAGATTGCCAAAGCAAATGCATTCTTATCAACGACTTGGGAACAACTGAATGTAAAGATGATTCCTCCGTGTGCAATTTTGGAAATGGCTGCGGCATTCAATCTTTGATATGCTCTAAGAGCATTGTTTAGCGCTCCTCTATGTTTTGCGAAAGCGGGAGGGTCTACAATCATCAAATCGTATGCTCCATCAGGTGAATTCTTAACAAAATCGATTGCGTCTTCACAGTATGACTTATGATTGCCGGAAAAGCCATTCAGTGCGACGTTTCGATCGACCATTGCCATAGCGACGGCTGAACTATCCACAGAGTCTACGCTCGTAGCTCCACCTTTCAGAGCATATATAGAGAAACCACCTGTATAGCAGAATAGATTCAATACTCGTCGTCCAGAAGCCATAGAAGCGACTTTCGCTCTATTTTCCCTTTGATCCAGGAAGAAACCTGTCTTCTGTCCAGATTCCCAATTGACAATAAATTTATGGCCATTCTCCAACACGGTAATTTCCGATTCAGTGAAATCTTCTCTTCTATATAAATACCCGTCCTTGAGATCCAGACCGGCCTTAAATGGGGCAGTTCCTTCGCTTTTGTCATAAACAGCTTTTAGACGATTGCCATATATCGATTGTAATGCATTGCATATTTCATCTCGAGAGAGGAACATCCCTGCAGAGTGTGCCTGCATTACGGCTACACCATCATAATAGTCAATGATAAGTCCGGGCAGAGCATCTCCCTCTCCATGTATCAACCTATAACAGTTTGTATCTTTCGAGCAATCAAGTCCACATGAAACCCGTACTTGAAGTGCCTCTTTTATTCTATTGGTCCAGAAATTCTTAGGAAGAGACTCATGCTCAAATGATAACATTCTGACAGCAATAGAACCTATCTGATAGTGCCCGCAGCCTAATAATTGATTACTATGGCTAACTACAGCCACGACGTCACCTTCTGCCGGCTCTCCTTCGATTCGCTCAACTGCTCCAGAAAACACCCATGGATGAAAGCGGAGAATTGAATCCTCCCGTCCTTTTTTTAGAAAAATAGTAGCCATATCATTCTGTATCAGTTGGTTGAGCTATAGGAGATGATAACAATTTCTTATACATAAGAACACATATCCATGCATCTATTGCAGCATACATCTGTTGAGCTTCACTTAATGTGTCGGCCTCCCAATTGGAACATTGCTGTGATTTCGAAACATGTTTCTCTAATATGATTGCTGACATCTTCTTAACACTTTTGTCTATAATCCCATACTTTTCACCAATACGTTGCAGATCGACGAACCGTTTAGGTTCGAATTTGGTATAACGTTGAAGGCCAAGGATATCATCATAGACTGCCGCGCCTATTTTTGTGATATCGGGATCGGACAATATAGCAGCTAACTCTTCCGGTAAACCAAGTTCCTGTAATCTGAAAAGAAAGGCCTCCTTTTCACTAGAAAGCTGAAGAAGGGCAGTGGAACATCTGTGGGCATGAGGGGTGAAAATCGGTTTTGTTTCAGTATCGAACCCTATGAAACGTTGTTCCGAGAGGTGTTTGATAGCATGCTTATACGCTCGGTCTTTTTTTGTGATTACTGTTATCTTGCCAGGGAAGACAGCCAGGTCCATCTGGTCTATCTCTTGTGGTGTTATTGTTGATTTATACATACATTTTGGGTAGTTCCGTCGTAATCAGCTACAGAAAAGTATACTTCATGGCTCTTTCTCGTTATCCTCATAGAGAGGTTATGATCTTGACGAAGAGTCTTATAACATTCAATCGCAGCACTCATTTCGGGATAGATGATTGGACATAGAACTTTGGATCTTTCGGCATATTCAACTGCCAGTTGATAGTAGTCATTATCTGCAATGATGATGGCCTTCATCTCATAATGAGAACCGTCATCTTGTGTCTTTCTCTTTGCAAATAATGAATCTAGAGCTGTTAAATCTATATTGTTTTTTGTAATTGTCCCCAAATCGGAATCGTGATACTTCAATGTTGTACTGTCCGCAGCGTACGTTTGAGCAATAATCTGAATGTCAGAAGAAATGCCTCTGTTGATAATCTCATCCTTGAATGCATCTTGGAACCCTTTGGATTCAATAACTGCATCGGATCCGATGATTCCGATGGCACAAGGTTGTGATGATGTAGAATCTATTTGATCCAACGCCTGTTTGACTGCAGCTTCAATTACGCTTATAACTTTTATACCAGATTTACTCTGTAGTAAAAAAGATTTCAAATCCTTTTCACTGTATGCACAAGCGAGAGGATCATTCAAAATGAATATCTTTGGCTGAGTCTCCTTGTCTTGAAGTAATGAGATTGCATTATAGATGACCTGATCACGTAATGATTTTCCAGATGATATCGATGAGTATGGAGTGTGTGCCATATCTGCAAAGAAGAGTAGCTTCTCTCCTGCAAAATCCTCTATCTCGTCACTTGATAAGGCTCCTGTTATATTGTCAAAATAATCCATTGTATCCATCAATCTCAACATAGAGAGTTGATTGGTATCTTCAGCCATGATGGCTATCGGCAACAGTCTGATTTCTGGATCTATGGATTTAAAATCAACATAGTATGAAGATGTAGAGTCGTTAAGGGCATATTCAACAATAGGGATATTGTTGTATACTATATTTTCGGCACTTCTTTTAGAAATCCTGTGTGAAATCATCAATCCGATTATTAAAGCAATCGAGATGATAACTATAAAGCCAATTGTCGATCTCCTTGTCATTGCTATTTTACATAATTGAACGTGCCAAACTCGGAGCGTATCTCCACCTCAGTGGTCTCTGCTTTCTCAACGTGTCCAAGAATACGTGCTTCAATTCCAAAACTTTCAGAGATATCAATGATATCCTGTGCTATCTCTTGAGGAATATAAATCTCAAGTCTGTGTCCCATATTGAAGACTTTATACATCTCTTGCCATGAGGTCTTGGACTCTTGCTGAATGGCCTTGAACAGAGGCGGTACTGGAAACATGTTGTCCTTTATAACCTTGAGTCCGTCAATGAAATGGAGTACTTTTGTCTGGGCGCCGCCTGAACAATGAATCATTCCGTGAATAAGTGGCCTGTACTTTTTAAAAATCTCTTTGGCAACAGGTAGATATGTTCTAGTAGGAGATAATACCAATTTGCCATAGGTTAGACCTGTTTCAGGCTCAACATCCAAAAGCTTTTTGCTGCCAGAATAGATGAATTCAGAAGGGATGTTGTTGTCGTAACTCTCGGGATATTTGTCAGCAATATATTTTGCGAAAACATCATGTCTTGCAGAAGTTAAACCATTGCTACCCATTCCACCATTGTATTCACTTTCGTATGTGGATTGGCCAGAAGAAGATAGTGCAACTATTACATCCCCTGCGGATATTTTTGCGTTATCTATTATTTCACTCCTTTTTACCCTGGCGCAAACAGTGCTATCCACAATGATAGTTTTCACCAGATCACCTACATCAGCTGTCTCTCCTCCGGTCAATACCAAATCGACACCAAACTCTTTCATTTTCTGTGCGAATGCAGTTGACCCATTGATAACGGCGCTGATTACATCACCTGGGATTAGTCCCTTGTTGCGTCCAATAGTTGAGGATAGAAGGATGTTATCTGTTATGCCGACACACAACAGGTCATCAGTATTCATTACGATGGCATCCTGTGCTATGCCTGACCAAACACTCATATCCCCGCTCTCTTTCCAATAGATATATGCAAGAGAACTCTTTGTTCCTGCCCCATCAGCATGCATTACAACGCAATACTCGTCGTCCCCACCAAGAAAGTCAGGAACTACTTTACAAAATGCTTTTGGGAAGATGCCTTTATCTATGTTTGCGATAGCTTTATGGACATCTTCTTTAGATGATGAAACACCTCTTGCTGCGTATCTGTCTGCTTCTTGTGAGTTCATTTTCGGATAAATAAGTGAATACAACACGGCAAATTTATCCATTTTTATTCTATTTTTGTAATAAACTTGTTATAGTAGTAATAAAAACTGATTTGAGCAATTGAGTTACTTGAGAAAATTATCATTGATAACGCTGTTCCTGTCGCTTTTTTTCATTGCTTACGGGCAGAATGAGGCGCAAGAATATGTTGACAGTTTGATCTCTTTCGATTCTCTCTGTCAGGAGTCCATAATTGGCGTAAAAGCTATCGATGAAGATGGGAATGTTCTGGTTTCATATAATGAAAAATATCCACTTCAGACTGCTTCTATCATGAAAACAGTCACATCTGCCGTTGCTTTTGACCTACTTGGCCCTGATTATAAATTTAAAACTACAATTGCCTATGATGGAAAAATTGAAGAGGGCACTCTCTTCGGTGACTTGTATATCGTAGGTGGAGGGGATCCTACACTCGGATCCAAAGATTCTATTGCCACCGCAATAGAGCAATTGTTCAGTACATGGGCTGGAGCCATGGTGGCAGCCGGTATCTCAAAAATAGAAGGAAGGATAATAGGGGATGAGAGGTTTTTTGACGGTGAATCCATTCCAATCAATTGGGTATATGGAGATCTTGGGTTTAATTATGGCTGTAGCGCTCATGGATTGAATTTCTACGAGAATCACAGTGAGTATTATATCAAACCTGGCAGTGTTGTCGGTGATCCGGTTCTTATTGAGCCAGGTAAATATGTGATACCTGGTTATGAAATCATTAATCTAACCCAAACAGGTGACAAGGGCTCAAGTGATAAAATCGAGTTCTATCCCTCGATGAATTCAGAAATCGGACGGTTTAGCGGGACTTATGCAGTTAATGGAAAGGGGAAAACAATAGAGTTTACAAATACTTATGCCTCGTTGACTTGTGCATTTGAATTCTCTAAATTTCTCTCAGACCGAGGTATTTTTGCGGATCAGATCACATCGTCAGCTATCTCGAAAGATTTGAAACCTCAAGATGAGTTGACCACAATAGTTGAAACGTATTCACCATCAATCGAACGGATTATTCACAGTATGTTAGCCTCGAGCAATAATCTGTATGCAGAGTCAATATACAGAGTAATAGGGAAAGAACTATGTGGCTCATCAGATTATCAAGCTGTAAATAGAGCTATCTCTGATTATATCGAAACATATATCTGTGATGTTGACGGTTACAAACAATCAGATGGTAGTGGACTTTCGAGGAACAACATCGCTTCGCCCGATTTCTTCTGTAGATTTTTGTCCGCTGCCGAATCGCTACCTTATTTTGAACGATATTTTCAGTGCTTCCCTGTTGCAGGTAGGGAGGGAACTGTCAAGACGCTGTTACCTGGATATGCCAATAGAGATAAAATCCATGTTAAAAGTGGATCGATGTCTCTTGTCAGGTGTTATTGCGGTTATATAGAAACCGGGAAAGGATATACCAAGTTCTCCGTTATGTTCAATAATTTCACGGGAACCTCCAGTACAGTGGTGAAGAAAATAGAAGGAATCATTGAAAAAATAGGGATGTAGACAACATCCCTATTTTTTATAACTCTTCGAAATTTACATCAGAGAATCTCTCTGATTCACCATCTGGTTTTTGATATTCAGTAATTGGACAACGCTCTTTAATGTAATCTACGACCTCCTGCAATCCCTCGGCAAATTTGTCAAAATCTTCTTTATATAGGAAGATTTTGTGTTTATCATAGACGAATCTACCATCTCTTTCAACTTTTCTTTTGCTTTCGGTGATTGTAAGGTAATAATCGTTACCTTTTGTAGCCTTTACATCAAAGAAATAGGTTCTTTTACCAGCCCTAACTGGCTTTGAGAATACATCATCGCCATTTCGGTCCTGACTCCCCGCATTGTCATAATCTTCGAAATACATAACTCACATTTTGTTTAGAATTCTTTTACAAATATAATTTTTTTTTTGAATTATTTACGGAATCAACTTATTTTTTTATGATTACTAAGTTTATCAAACATTATTGAACTTTATCGTCTTATTTTATTTTTTTTATGCTGACTTATCAGTATATTTGTAAAATATTTCAAGAGGTTTAAAATGATTTCGCGCCGACTAATTAGAATAAAGGCTTTCAAAGTTCTTTTCTCAGCTGTATGTTCAGAATCCAAAACATTGGAGAGTGCTCAGAAAGAGCTTCTCAATTCGTGTGAGAAGACGAAAGAATTATACTATTTCCTACTGAATATTGCTCCCTCGTTGGTAAATACCGCATCCGAAAGAATTGATGCTGGGTTACGCAAATTCCATCCTACTGAAGAACAGGCAAATCCAAATTATAAATTCGTCAACAATCGTTTCGTAAAACTATTAAATGACAATCCGGAATTTGGCAGTTATTG
This sequence comes from Bacteroidales bacterium UBA1769, assembly GCA_002314725.1. Taxonomy (GTDB): domain Bacteria; phylum Bacteroidota; class Bacteroidia; order Bacteroidales; family UBA932; genus Cacconaster. The sequence goes on along the minus strand of DCGV01000119.1, from coordinate 17,690 downwards.
CCAGAAACACTCATTGGGTTGGGGTGAGTACGATGTGTTTGTGAGGAAGGTGTACAATTCAATCGTTGCATCTGAATATTACCGGGAGTATATGAGTTCCGGAGTGGATTCGTTTGAGGAGGATTGCAAGTTATTCGCTCGGATATATGAAGAGGAGTTTGAAGATAACGAGAAATTTGAAGAGATTTTGGAGGATATGTCTCTATTCTGGATAGATGACATCGAGTACACTCTTAACGTTATTTTGAAAAACATTGACAGTGTTATCAGAAAAGGTACTGTCGTTCATCCTAATACATTCATGAAGGAGGATGACAAGGAGTTCGCCCTTACTCTTCTTTCAGAGGCGATGCTCCATCATGAGGAGTATATGAAACTCATCAGTGAGAATGCTTCGAATTGGAAAAGTGACAGAATAGTGCTGACAGATGCCATAATAATTGTTTTGGGTCTTACTGAAGCCGTTTGCTTCTCAAATATCCCAATTAAGGTAACAATCAATGAGTATGTGGATTTGTCCAAATTCTACAGTACTCCAAACAGCCGAACTTTTGTCAATGGTTTACTTGACAAACTGATTCAACAGAAAATCTCTTCCGGTGAGATCGTCAAGGTAGGAAGAGGCCTTCAAGAATAATTATTGATAAGAAAAAAATAACGACAATTATGATTTTTACACTACTACAAGCTCAGCCACAACAGGGAAGCAATTGGACTTTCCTTATAATGATTGTTTTAATTTTTGTTGTAATGTGGCTATTTATGATCCGCCCACAACAAAAGAAGCAAAAGGAATTGGATAAATTCAGAAATGAATTGAAGAAGGGTGATAAAGTTGTGACAATCGGTGGTATCTATGGTACTATCACAGAGGTAAAAGATAAAGTTGTCTTCATTGAAGTTGATAACAATGTCAAGATTAAAGTTGACAAGGCTTCTTTGGTAAAAGACTTCTCTGATGCACAACAGGCTCAATAATTTTTATTATGCCTAGAATTGGCTCATCATTGAAAGAACGATGGGGGAGAGACTGGATGTTATTCATTCTCTCTCTCATTTTGGCTTTTTTTATCTGGTTGATTCATAACCTTTCGCTTGATTACTACTCATATTTACAGTTCCGAGTAATTGTAAACTCAACAATCGAGGGCTATGAAGCTCAGTCAGTTTCACAGGAGCCATTGGTGGTTCATGGAAAGGCACCTGGATTATTCTTCTTGAAGCACGGACGATGGGATGGTATGCCAAAAGATTTGGAATTGACTTTAAATCCAACGGCGTTTCATCCTACTAATGATAGAGATGGGCTCTTTTATGTTAGGACAACTGAGATACGAGAGGCATTGAGTGAACTCTTTGGCGATGAGTTGGAGATAGATTTCATCAGTAATGAATCATTATCTTTCCATTTTGAGAAAGCAATCTGCAAGAAGGTTGAGGTGATTTTACAAAATACAATCAGTTATGCTCCTCAGTATATGCTTGTCGGAGAAATTGAATTGACACCGGATTCAGTTATGATTTATGGGAAGGAGAGTGATCTTGCCAACATCACTTCTGTAAGGACCAGTGTTGTTTCAAAAAGGATGATTGATAATTCCGTAAACAGTTTTGTAAATCTTGAGAAGATTCCAGGAGTTAGAATAGATGCAGATAGAGTTCAATACTCATTGACAGTTCAGCGATATGTTGAACAGACGGCAGATGTAAAAGTTGAGAGTATCAATACCCCTTCGAACAGGAATGTGATAATATTGCCATCTACAGTTAAGGTTACATATAGAGCTCCTTTTAAGGAATTGGGTGGCAAAATACAGAAATCTGAGTTAGGCTTGGTTATTGACTACGAGACTATTTTAGGATCCAATAGTGGAAAAATTATCCCATCGTTGAGTCAACCCGATATTGATATTTTCTCTTATGAATTGGACCCTCCGTTTGTAGAGTGTATCTTGGTTGAGAAGTGATATGGTTAGAGTACTTGTCACTGGTGGAATTGGATCAGGTAAATCCTATGTGTGCAGGGTGCTGAAAGCGATGGGGATACCTGTATATGATGCTGATATGGCTGTGAAGCGGTTATATGATGAAGATGCGGAATTGTTACGAAAGATACAAGGAATAGCTGGAGAGAGTGTGGTGGTAGATGGGAAGCTGGATAGAAAAGCCCTTGCCAAGAGGCTTTTTACAGATGCGACTTTGAAGCATGAGATAGAGAGTGTGGTATTCCCTGCCGTAATAGACGATTTTAAGAATTGGTGCTCTTGCCAAATAGGTAAAATTGCAATCCTTGAATCTGCAATAGCTTTGGAGAATGAGAGTTTACGATGTATGTATGATAATGTCATCTCTGTAGTAGCGCCAATGAATGTTAGAATTGAACGGGCGATGAGACGTGATGGATCAACATATGAACAGATTCTTTCACGCATAAATAACCAATGGAGTGACGAAGATCGTTCGGCTGTTGCCGATTATATAGTGATTAATGATTCTGAGACACCTTTGCTACCACAACTGGAGTCTCTTTTTATGAATTTGAAAAAGATATGTCAATAGGCGGGAAATTGTTAGGCGGAGTATTGGGATGGGCTATGGCTGGTCCTCTTGGTGGCCTTCTAGGCTTTTTGATAGGGTCAGTCTTCGATACGGACACCACGAAATCCTATAGTGGGCAGAGAGGTTGGAACACAACGTCTCAACACTCATCAGGGGCTCGAAACAGCTTCCTAGTGAGCCTGTTAGTGCTAATCACGGCTGTAATAAAGTCAGATGGCAAGTATCTCAAGATAGAATTGGATAACGTCCGGGATTTCATTAGTCGTTCTTTCGGACCTCAGTATGTCGCCGAGGCGATGGAGATTCTGAAACAGCTTAAGGATCAGAATATCAATGTCGAACAGGTTGGAGGACAGATTGCGATGAATATGAACTATTCACAGCGTCTGCAACTTGTACACTATCTGATCTCCCTTGCCAAGTGTGATGGTGATGTAAATGTGGCAGAGACAGAGATGCTTAAACGAATTTCTGTTTCTATTGGATTGAAATCCAGTGATATTGAGTCGCTGTTTGCGATGTTCGAGAATAATATTGATGCTGCATATAAAGTTTTGGAGATTGATCCAAAAGTGTCTGATGATGAGGTCAGAAAGGCATACAAACGAATGGCAATGAAGCATCACCCAGATAAAGTAGCTTCGCTTGGCGTAGATGTACAAAAGGCTGCTGAAGAGAAATTCAAGCAGATACAAGATGCATACGAAGCTATTAAAAAGAGTAGGAATATGAATTAATAAATTACAATACAATGACAAAAACTGATTTAAAAAAGATTTTATCGATTTCAGGCGAAAGTGGTTTGTTTGAATTTGTCTCACAGGGAAGGAATTGCCTTATAGCTGAATCTTTAGTTACAAAACAGAGAAAGCCATTCGGTTCAAGTGCCAGGGTATCTTCTCTTGCTGATATTTCTATTTATACAACTGAAAAAGAGGTCTCTTTGAAAGAGGCTCTTACCAATATGGCCACTATTCTGAAGAATGGTCCTGCAATGAGTTCGAAAGAGGATCCTAAAAAGATTAAAGCATTCTTTGAACAGGCTATTCCAAACTATGATGAGGATAGATTCTATGTTTCACATATGAAGAAGGTGCTTGATTGGTATAATGTTCTTCAACAATATGCTTCTTTGGAATTTGTTGAGGAGGAGGAAACTGAAGAAAAAGCTCAATAATTGATATGAAACTTCAATTGATATCACTTGGCTGTTCCAAGAATCGTGTGGATTCTGAGCATTTCCTCAGACAGGCGGCACTTGCCGGCATTCAAATCGTGCCAGAAGATAACGATCTGAATGATAATGCTGTGGATGTTATAGTGATAAACACATGCGGGTTTATCGGTGACGCTAAAGAGGAGTCTATTGAAGTAATCTTTAAAGCCGTAGAGGCTAAAAACCTAGGAAAGGTAAAGAAGATATTTGTCTTTGGATGCCTTTCACAACGTTATCATGATTATCTGGTAGAATCAATACCTGAAGTTGATGGCTTCTTCGGAGCATTCGGTTTTGACGATCTATTAGAGGCTCTTGCAATACGAAAAGAGTCATCTGCTCTCAATTCCAGATATCTTACTACACCGTCCCATTATGCATATCTGAAGATATCAGAGGGGTGTGACAGACGTTGTTCATATTGCGCTATTCCTCTGATAAGAGGATCGCATATCTCTGTACCTATGGAAGATTTGGTGGCCGAAGCTCAATTCTTGGCTGCCGCTGGGGTTAAAGAGTTGATAGTCATAGCACAGGATACTACATACTATGGCTTGGATCTTTACAAACGCAGAGCTTTGGCTGAATTGTTGGACAAGTTGTCAAGGATAGATGGAATTGAATGGATCAGGATGCATTATAGTTATCCGGCAGGGTTCCCAGAAGATGTGTTGAAAATTATGGCTGACAATCCCAAGATATGTCACTATATAGACATACCTCTTCAGCACTCTTCCGATAAGGTTCTTGAGATGATGCGCCGTGGCGTTACTGGTTCTCAAACCAGAGCATTGGTGGAAAAGATGAGGAGTTATGTCCCTGATGTTGTAATTAGGACAACATTGATTGTGGGTCATCCTGGAGAGGGTAAGAGAGAGTTCGCCGATCTGTTGCAATTCGTTCAAGATTGCCGTTTCGAGCGTCTTGGGGCATTCCAGTACTCTGAAGAAGAGGGTACATTTGGAGCATTGAATTATAAAGATACTATCTCTAAGCGTGTGAAACAGGAACGGTATGATCAACTCATGGAACTACAATCAAGTATCTCTCAGGAGTACAATCTGTCACGAATAGGAAGTGATGAACGTGTTATCATTGATTCTTACAGTGATGGAGTTCTTGTGGGACGTAGTATGAAGGAGTCTCCGGAGGTCGATGGGGAGATTTTAATTGGCGGAGATTCTCTCAAATCAGGTTATGTGCCTGCTGACTTAATAGGTAAATTCGTTGATGTTCATATAGATGCCGCTGGTGAATATGACCTCCTCGGCACTCTTAACTCTTAACTCTTAACTCTTAACTAAATATGTCTCTATTATCTGGAAAAGTCGCCTTGATTAGTGGCGCTGCACGTGGAATAGGAAAGTCTATTGCTCTGAAATTCGCTTCAGAAGGAGCGGATATAGCTTTTACTGATTTAAATATTGATGAAGTTGCTTTGGCTACAAAATCGGAATTGGAATCGTATGGAGTGAAAGTCGTGGCAATTGCATCAAATGCTGCTGATTTTGAGTCTGTTCATAATAGCGTTGAACAGGTCATCTCAGAACTTGGTCGGATAGATATCCTGGTGAATAATGCTGGTATTACCAAAGATGGATTGATGCTTAGGATGACTGAAGCGCAATGGGATGCTGTTTTGAATGTGAATTTAAAAAGTGCATTCAATTTCATACATGCAGTTTCTCCTGTCATGGTAAAACAGAGAACGGGGTCAATAATCAACATAAGTTCAATTGTTGGAGTTCACGGGAATGCCGGTCAATGTAACTACTCAGCATCAAAGGCCGGAATGATAGGGTTGGCAAAATCAATCGCTCAGGAGCTGGGTTCAAGAGGTGTTAGAGCAAATGTAGTAGCCCCAGGTTTTATTTTGACTGATATGACATCTGCACTTCCTGAGGAGACTCTGAAACAATGGGAGAGTAAGATTCCGCTTCGTCGTGGCGGTACTCCTGAAGAGGTTGCTAAAGTTTGTACCTTCCTGGCATCTGATTTGGCTTCATATGTCTCTGGACAGGTAATACTTGTTGATGGCGGTATGGGAATGTAATTAATTGACACTATGAAAAAGATATCGTTTGTCCTATTATTGTTTCTGTTTTCATTCCAGATGAAAGCTGATGAGGGTATGTGGCTTCTCCCTCTTCTTGAAAAGATGAATATAAATACCATGCAGGCGATGGGTTGCAAACTCTCTGCAGAGGATATTTACTCTGTAAATCACTCATCAATAAAGGATGCAATTGTACATTTCGGAGGCGGTTGCACTGGAGAGATGATTTCAAAGGATGGCTTGGTTATCACCAATCACCATTGTGGTTACTCTTCGATACAACAGTTGAGTTCTGTTGAACATGACTATCTTACAGATGGCTATTGGGCTATGAATCGTTCACAGGAACTTCCTGCCGCTGGTCTTACTGTTACTTTCCTTGAAAGTATGACTGATGTTACTGCTGAGATTGAAAGTGCTACCAGAAAAGCAAAAAATGATGAGGAGTGGGATGAACTTTATTCGAAAGAGGTAAAACGTCTTGTTGAAAAGGCTACGGGCAAATCACAATACCTGACAGCATCGGTCTCTTCTCTGTTTGGAGGGAATGTCTATTATCTAATTGTAAATAAGACATATAAAGATGTTCGTTTTGTTGGTGCACCACCTAGTTCCATAGGTAAGTTCGGAGCTGATACAGACAATTGGATGTGGCCACGTCATACATGTGATTTCTCTATGTTCCGTGTTTATGCAGATAAGGATAACAATCCAGCTGAATACTCAGAAGATAATGTACCTTATCATCCAGTTAAATCACTTGAGATTTCCATAAAAGGTTATCAGCCTGGTGATTTTACAATGATTATTGGCTATCCTGGTACTACAAATCGCTTTATGACAGCCTCTGAGTTGAAGGAGAGAGTGATGTTGAATGATATTACAATAAAATGCCGTACTATCAGACAAGATTTGCTGATGGAAGATATGCTTGCCGATCCTAAAGTGAAAATTCAATATGCCAGTAAGTACACCAGTTCATCGAATGCTTGGAAAAAGTATATTGGAATGAACGAAACCTTTGTCAAGCTTGATGTTGAAGCTCGCAGGGCTGCTGAAGAGGTCGCTTTCAAAGAGTGGGTGAATCAGGATCCAAAACGACAGGCTGAATATGGAAATGCCCTCAATTTGATTGATGGTGCTGTGAACAGCCGTAAAGAGTATCTTACAAAAAGGACCTATATATCTGAAACTCTATCACGTATAGAGATACTATCCGTTGCAAGGAGCGTTTCTAATGCAATCAAAGGCGGAAAGGCTCTTTCAAATTACTCAAGTGTTGAATCTTTCTATAAAGATTATAATCTTCCGACAGATATCAAGGTTGCTAAAGCAATGTTGACACTATATAAAGAGAGTGTGGATCCGACATTTGTTGATGATGTGGATGAATTTGTAGATAATCTCTATTCTACTTCAGTATTTACTTCAATTGATAACGTAATCGAGGCTCTTGCGACAGGAAAAGATCTTACTAATGACCCTGCTGTAGTGTTGGCATCCCGTGTGACTGCCTTGAGCTCAGAGGCTAGTTCCAAGGTGAACAGTGTAGTCGATGATTTTGAAAAGGGGAAGAAGAGCTATATTGCCGGTACTATGGAGATGCATCCGGAACGGGCATTCTATCCAGATGCCAATAGCACTATGCGTTTAAGCTATGCTACAGTTGAACCATATTCTCCTAAGGATGCTGTTATCTATAACTATTATACGACATTGGATGGAGTTATGGAGAAAGAGGATCCTGACAATTGGGAATTTGTTGTTCCTGAAAAATTGAAGGAGTTACATAAAAATGGAGATTATGGCAGGTATGCTATGGAAAATGGTAAATTGCCAGCATGTTTCTTGACTACGGGGGATATTACAGGTGGTAATTCAGGCAGTCCTGTTTTGAATGACAGAGGTCAACTTTTAGGCCTGGCATTTGATGGAAACTGGGAGGCAATGTCAGGAGATATTATATTTGAACCGGAACTTCAACGCTGTATTAATGTCGATATCAGATATGTACTCTATATAATGGACTATTATGGTGGCGCCGGTTATTTGATGGATGAAATGACAATTGTTGAATAATTAATATTTTTGCAAAATAAACGTAACACATATATATGGAAGAGAATAAAGTACAAGAAGCTCCTGAGAAGAAGTTGAATTTTCTTGAAGAGATTATCGAAGAGGATTTAGCAAGTGGAAAACACAAATCAATAATGACTCGTTTCCCTCCTGAGCCAAATGGGTATCTTCATATCGGACATGCAAAGAGTATTTGCTTGAATTTCGGCTTGGCAAAGAAATATGGTGGAAAGACCAATCTTCGCTTTGATGATACCAATCCTGTAAAGGAAGATACTGAATATGTAGATTCAATAAAGAATGATATCAAATGGTTGGGATTTGAATGGGTTAACGAATTCTATGCTTCTGATTATTTCGATCAACTTTATGAATGGGCTGAAGAGTTGATAAAAAAAGGTCTTGCATATGTAGATGATCAGACACAAGAGGAGATCCGTATTGGACGTGGTTCTGTGAGTCAACCCGGCAAGGAGAGTCCTTATCGCAACCGCAGCGTAGAGGAGAATCTGCAGCTCTTCCGTGAAATGCGTGACGGCAAATATGCTGATGGAGAGAAGGTATTGAGAGCAAAGATTGATATGGCACATCCAAATATGCTCTTCCGTGATCCATTGATGTATCGTATCATACATGCTGAACATCATCGCACAGGTAATAAATGGTGCATCTATCCTATGTATGATTACGCCCATGGAGAGTGTGATTCAATTGAACATATCACTCATTCTATCTGTACATTGGAGTTTGATGTCCACCGTCCACTATATGATTGGTTCATTGAAAAACTTGGTATTTTCCAATCTCATCAATATGAATTTGCAAGATTGAATCTTACTTATACAGTGATGAGTAAACGTAAGATGTTGGAACTTGTCCGTAATAATTATGTAGATGGATGGGATGACCCTCGTATGCCTACAATCTGTGGTCTTCGTCGTAGAGGTTATACTCCAGAGTCAATACGTATGTTCGCTGAGAAGGTCGGCGTTGCCAAGCGTGACAATATCATAGATTTATCTCTTCTTGAGTGGTGCCTACGTGATGATTTGAACCGTCGTGCCAACAGATACATGGCAGTTCTCGATCCTGTAAAGGTTATCATTGACAATTGGGAAGATGGTAAGGTTGAGTGGTTCGATGCTCCTATGAATCCAGAGGATCCTGATGGACCAAAGCGTAAAGTTCCATTTACCAAAGAGGCTTATATAGAGCGTGCCGACTTTATGGAAGATGCTCCAAAGAAATATTTTAGGCTTAAACCAGATGGTGAGGTACGTTTCAAATACTCATATATCGTTAAGTGTGTCAGCTTCAAGAAAGATGCCGACGGTAATGTAACCGAGATTCATTGTACTTATGATCCTACAAGCAAACCTGGTGCAGGAGAGTGGCGCTCTGTAAAAGGTACAATACATTGGGTTTCTTCAACTGAATCAAAGAAGATAAAGGTCAATGTATTTGATAGATTGTTTACAGAAGAACAGATGGGTATGCTTCCTGAAGGGGTAGATTACAAGGATTACCTTAATCCTAATTCACTTGAGGTCCGTGAGAATTGTTATGCTGAACCTGATTTGCTTAAAGATAATTCAGGTATTGCAGTACAATTTGAGCGTATGGGATATTTCTTCTTTGATCCAAAGAGCAATGGCTATAATAAAGCTACAGGCTTGAAAGATAGTTTTAAATTGTAGATATGACAAAATCGATGACAGGTTATGGCAAGGGTGAAGTTACCCTTGACCAAGGGAAGATGGTAGTTGAGATAAGGTCCCTGAATGGAAAGAACGCCGATATCTCTTTGAAAAGCTCCTTTATTCCAAGAGATAAAGAGCTGGAAGTTAGGCAATACATTGCCAGTGTGCTTCAACGTGGTACCATTGATCTTTATATTACATTTGAACAAAATCCGGCTGCTAATGCTAAAAGCATCAATATCGAGCTCTTTAATGAGTATCTAAATCAAATGAAGAGCGTGTTGTCTACTACAATGATAGCTACGGGCTGTGGTGACAAGAATCTAAATGATACTGCAGCGGTTCTTCTTGCTTCTAATATAGTTAAGATGCCTGATGTAATAGATAGTAAGCGTCAGGAACTTTCCGAAGATGATTGGAACAAACTCTATGACGCCATAAAGTCTGCAGTAACTGCTTTGGATGAATTCAGAACAAAGGAAGGCGTTTCATTGAGAAGAGATGTTCTAGCAAAAGTCGACTTGATTGAATCCTATGTTCTTGAGGTTGAGAAGTATGAAAAAGAGCGAACAGATGGCGTCAAGGATCGCATTCTTGCCAGGATGGAGGAGTTGAAACTCACTCCGGATGTAAATCGTCTTGAGCAGGAGATGATATACTATCTTGAAAAATTGGATATCAACGAGGAGAAGGTAAGACTTCGCCAACACTGCAAATATTTCCGTGAAACACTTGACAATGAACAATACCCAGGCAAAAAGATCGGATTCATAACTCAGGAGATGGGCCGTGAAATCAACACAATGGGAAGCAAGGCAAACCATGCTGAAATACAGAAATGGGTTGTCAAGATGAAAGATGAACTAGAAAAGATAAAGGAACAATCACTTAATATTCTATAGTATGAAACGAATTATTGTATTACTTCTTGCCATTATACCGTTTTTTGCATTCGCTGCAAATGAGCAGGCACGAATTCTACGTTTCCCAACCATTGGCGGCGGCAAAATTGTCTTTACATACGCAAATGACCTTTATAGTGTCGATGCGAATGGTGGAACGGCTGTAAAACTCACTTCGCATGTAGGTTTTGAAGTATTTCCCAAGATCTCTCCAGATGGCAAAACAGTTGCCTTCACAGGTCAGTATGACGGTAATACAGAGGTTTATACAATTCCAATCGATGGTGGTTCTCCAAAGAGAATCACATACTCAGCAACTATTGACAGAGACAATATCGGTGAAAGAATGGGTCCTGACAATATTGTCATGACTTGGACTCCAGACGGGAAAGAGATTGTATTCAGAAGCAAATGGTATACATTCTCAGGCCTTAGAGGTCAACTGAAACGTGTATCTGTAAATGGTGGCGTTCCTACAGATATCCCTACATCTGAAGGCGGTTTCTGTTCATATTCACCAGACGGAAAACAATTTGCATTCAATAGAATGTTCCGTGAATTCAGAACATGGAAATATTATCGTGGCGGTCAGGCTGATGATATTTGGATCAATAAGGTAGGTACTAACTCTCTTGAAAAGATTACTGACAATGACGCTCAGGATATCTTCCCAATGTGGGTGGGGGATGAGATCTTCTATCTTTCAGATCGTGACCGTACAATGAATCTTTTTGTCTATAATACAAAGACAAAACAGACTGATAAGCTTACTGATTTCACAGAATATGACTGTAAATTCCCTTCTTGCTCGAAGGATTATGTAGTGTTTGAGAATGGTGGTTATATTTACAAATTTGACGTTAAGACACGTAATTGTGAAAAGGTGACCATCTATCTAAATACAGACGGCGTTTACAGCAGACCAGAAACTGTTAAATTGGATAGGTTCTCATCATATTCACTTCAACCTGACGGTGAACGTCTTCTTATAGAAGCTCGAGGCGAAATCTTCAGTCTTCCTGCAAAAGAGGGTGTGATTTATAATGTTTCAAACACTCCTGGCGCTCACGAGCGTGAAATTGAATACTCTCCGGATGGAAAGCACTTCGCATTCTTCTCTGATAAGGATGGAGAATATCAGGTATATGTAGCATCTACATCGGATATGAGAAATCCTGTTAAGATGACAGATTTCAAAGACGGCTATCCTGTTGATCTTGTATGGGGTGGCAACAGTACAATCTATTTCAGAACAGAGAAACGCGATGTGTATTCTTTGAATATTGAGACAAAAGCACTTAAGAGAATCCTTTCAAATGAATTTAACGGGTTCAGAAATTTCAGTGTTTCACCTGATGGGAAATGGGCAACTTATGTTGCTTCGGATGAGAGCGAAACCTCAATTGTTTACCTCTACGATATTGAAAAAGGAAAATCATATCCTGTAACTGACTATTGGTTCAATTCGTCAAATCCGATCTTCAGTCTTGACGGTAAATATCTATTCTTCACATCATCACGTGATTATCGTGCTCAATCAAATGCTGTAGAATGGAATTATAACTACAGTGTAAGCGATTATGTATTCGTTCTTCCATTGTCAAAGGAGACTCCATATCCAACTGCAATCAAATCAGACGGTGAAACACCTGCACCTAGTGCCGGTTCAACAGATGTTGATGTAAAAGATCTTCAAACACGATATACGGCTTTGAATTTACCTGCTGGTCGATATAGACTTATGATGGCTGCTGACGGTAAGTTATTCTATAGCAATTCAGGATCCGTTAAATCTTTGGACCTTACAAGCGGCAAGAGCGATGAAGTCTTTAAAGGTAGCATTGGCGCAATCACCGCTGACGGTAAGAAGGCAATTGCATCCAAGGATGGTAAATATTATGTTGTAAATACTTCAAACCCTCGATTGGATACTCCAATCCCTATGGATGGGTATTTTACAATTGACCATAAAGCTGAATGGAAACAGATATTTGATGAGAGCTGGAGAGTTACCAGAGACCATTTCTATGTTGAAAATATGCATGGAGTTGATTGGAACTATATTCACAAGAAATATGGTGACCTTGTACCATATGTTAACCATAGAGATGATTTGACATACCTTATTGGAGAGATGATCGGTGAGCTTAATATTGGCCACGCATATATCACATCAGGTGAGGCACCACGCGTAGAGAAGGTCAAAACCGGTCTTCTTGGCGGTAAGTTCAGCAAGGATAAATCCGGTGCATTCAAAGTCGAACACATCTTCAAAGGCGCATCTTGGGATGCATCACTTCGCAGTCCTTTGGATGACGCTGGAGTAGATGTAAAGGTTGGAGATTATATCCTTGAAGTTGATGGCATTGCAGCCTCTTCATTAAGTGATATTTATCAGGCATTGGTCGGTAAAGTCGGCATGACAGTATCATTGAAAGTTGCTTCGAATCCTTCAGGCAAAGATGCTCACACTGTTTTTGTGAAACCTGTTGACAGTGAAGTGAATCTTTACTACTACGAATGGGTTCAAGGCAATATGGCTAAAGTTGACAAGGCTTCAAATGGTGAGATTGGGTATATTCATATTCCAGATATGAGCACTGAAGGTCTTGATATGTTCACAAAGATGTTCTACAGCCAATTGAATAAAAAGGCTTTGATCATTGATGATCGTATGAATGGTGGTGGAAATGTGTCTCCAATTATTCTTGAACGTCTTTCACGCGAAGTTTATCGAATGAATATGTACCGCAATGGCGCAGGCGAACCTGTTCCAAATGAGGCACATTATGGCCCAAAGGTTTGCTTGATAGATAAATATTCATCTTCAGATGGAGACTTGTTCCCATATGGATTCCGCAAACTTGGGCTTGGAAAACTTATCGGAAAACGCTCATGGGGCGGCATTGTAGGTATTTCCGGATCAAAAGAGTATCTTGATGGACAAGACCTGAGAACTCCGTTCTTTACATCATACTCAACTGATGGTGAATGGATTATTGAAGGTCATGGCGTTGATCCAGACATTGAAGTTGATATCAATCCATTCGATGACTATAATGGCAAAGATGCCCAATTGGATAGGGCAATCCAAGAGATAATGGCCCAACTTAAAGAGTATAAACCTCTTCCAGGAGTTCCTTCAGCACCTGATAAGAGCAAATAAGCTTTTTTGATTTATAACAATTAACACTCTTTTATACACAACAAATACCCTTTTTCGACGCAGGGATAGGTTAAGCGTCTCAAAAGGGTATTTGTTGTTTCTCTCAACTATTAACTCTTTCATTTAAAATATTATTTATGAGAGACGCTCTCCCTTCGTAAATGCGTCTCGAAGAAATAATATTTTAATGGAATTACTCTTAACTCTCAAACCCCGTATCTTCTTTGAGAGATGGCTGGTGGTAGGCAGCGACAGCGAGGGCGTCGCAACGTTCATTGCCTGGGTGCCCTGCGTGGCCCTTTATCCATTGGAAACGTACGTGATGTTGACGATAGATATGAAGAAAACGAATCCATAGGTCAGGATTGGCTTTCTTTGCAAAATTTTTCTTCTCCCAGTCAAATACCCATCCTTTTTCGACGGCGTTTACAACATAGGATGAGTCACTCCAAACTGTGACATCGGCATTCTTCCACTTGATAGCCTCCAATCCAGTAATAACTGCCAAAAGTTCCATGCGGTTATTGGTGGTACATGCGTAACCTTCGCTGATCTCTTTGCGAAGATTACCGCACTCCATGACAACTCCGAATCCTCCTGGTCCAGGGTTGCCGCTGCATGCTCCGTCAGTAAAGATAGTGATAGGAGGTCTTTGTGACATTTACTACTATTCCGGTAAGATTGTACGCTCGTACTTAGGCCCTTCGAAATGTTTGCTCTCCAGAGGATTCTTGGTCATTTCATCGTATTGATGACGATTGTTGCAAATGTCAAAAGCCTTGTAGATAGAATTCAACATAGGTGCATGATTCGCTATATCTTGACCAGCAATAGCATATGCTGTCCCGTGGTCAGGAGAAGTTCTTACAACGTCAAGTCCGGCTGTAAAGTTTACGCCACTGTCGAATGCCATTGCCTTGAATGGGATTAGACCCTGGTCGTGATACATAGCAAGTACTGCATCAAATTTTGTCTGCATATTTGTCCCGAAGAATCCATCAGGAGAATATGGTCCGAATGCAAGAATATTCTCTTTGTTAGCCGCTTCAACAGCAGGTGCAATCGTTTCAATCTCTTCATTTCCAAGGCTACCGCCATCACCACAGTGAGGATTTAATCCAAGCACTGCAATTTTTGGTTTGACAATAAGAAAATCTCGCATCAATGATTTGTTCATCAAACGCAATTTACTCAGTATGACATCCTGATTAATAGCTGCGCTGACTTTAGCGATAGGAAGGTGATTAGTTACTACGCCAATTCTCAAATGGTCTGAACACAAGAACATCAGGCCATCCTTCGCTCCACATTCATTAATAAGATACTCTGTATGCCCTGGAAATTTGAAACCGGTTTCAGCAATTGTGTGTTTGTTGAATGGTGCTGTCACAAGGGCATCGATCTTCCCATCCTTCAAGTCATTAACTGCAGCTTGAAGAGACATAACTGCTGCACTGGCAGCATCTTTTGTTGGCTGACCAGGTTCAACAGCCAGTGAGTCAGGAACTACGTTAATGATATTGACTCGTTTTGGATGTGCTTCTGATGGATTGTTGATGATATTAGTTGCTAGCTGTTCGGTCTCCTGGATCTGTTTCTTATAAAGACCGAATATGCGTGAAGAACCATATATGATAGGTGTGCAATTATCCATGATTCGAGCATCAAGAAGAGCCTTGATAATTACCTCATAACCAATACCATTGCTGTCACCTTGAGTAATACCTACAATAATTTTCTGTGCCATTGAATATATATTTTAAACGCGCAATATACGAAAATTAGTTGATAGTATAAAACGTATGGAATGGAGTTGTTTCTATAGTTGGAAAGTTTGTTAAATCTTGCTAATTTCGTAAGATTTTTCTGCGATTATGTCTACTGTATTTGATACTGAAATAAAGTTTCTGAAGGGGGTTGGTCCGTCAAGAGCAACTCTTTTGGAAAAGGAGTTTGGGATAATGAGATACAAAGACCTTTTGTACTTTTTTCCATTCAGATATGTTGATAGGTCGAAATTCTACAGTATCAGAGAGATAGACAGTACTCACGCTTACATTCAAATACGTGGACAAATTACAAAAGTGTCACTGGTCGGTGAAGGAAAGTCAAAAAGGCTGGTGGCTGTTCTGTCAGATGGAACGGCGGCTATTGAACTTGTCTTTTTCAAGGGTTTGAAATGGATACAGGAGAAGCTGAAAGTAAATGCAGAATATATTGTTTTCGGAAAGCCATCATCATTCAATCAAACCTATAACATGGTTCATCCGGAGATGGAACTCACTTCCGAACAATCGAAATCATTGGCTGGGACCATGGTCGGTATCTATCCAAGCAGCGATGCAATAAAGAGTTCTGGATTAACCAATAAATCAATTGCCAAACTTGAGGCGTTGTTATTGGAACAAACTCTTCCGTATATTAGCGAGACTTTGCCACAATATATCATTGAGAATAGGAAATTGTGCTCATTGCAATTTGCGCTTCAGAATATACACTTTCCGACAGATACCAGAGCGCTTGAAAAAGCTCAGGAGAGGTTGAAATTTGAAGAACTTTTTTATCTTCAATTATCTCTTCTCAAACAGAAACATACTAGAATGCGTGCTTCCACTGGTGTGAAATTCAATAAGTTGGGCAATGCTTTCAATACTACTTACAATAATCTTCCTTTCCCTCTGACTGGAGCACAGAAACGTGTTTTAAAGGAGATAAGAAGTGATGTGGTTTCCGGAGTTCAAATGAACCGTCTGCTACAAGGCGATGTCGGTAGCGGA
The DNA here is from genome assembly GCA_002314725.1 of Bacteroidales bacterium UBA1769. GTDB lineage: Bacteria > Bacteroidota > Bacteroidia > Bacteroidales > UBA932 > Cacconaster. Next base: position 1,235 of record DCGV01000119.1, on the reverse strand, counting down.
AAGACCCTTGTGGCGATTCTCTCTGCTATGATGGCTATTGACAATGGTTATCAAGCATGTATCATGGCGCCTACAGAAGTCCTTGCTATCCAGCATTATAACGGCGTATTTAAATTTATTCAGGATAGTGGGGTAGAGGTAGCATTACTGACAGGTTCAACTAAAACGGCTGAACGTCGGCGTATTCATGAGGGGCTTGAAAATGGATCTATTAATATCATTTTTGGTACTCACGCTCTTATCGAGGATAATGTTAAATTCAGAAACTTGGGTCTTGCCGTTATTGATGAACAGCATCGTTTCGGAGTGGATCAAAGAGCTAAACTATGGTCTAAAGCTACAGTGCCTCCACATATATTGGTAATGACAGCCACTCCTATTCCAAGGACTCTGGCTATGACACTGTATGGGGATCTGGACGTATCTGTAATAGATGAATTGCCTCCTGGGCGGAAACCGATTCAGACTGTCCATTGGACGGAATCCAAACGTGGAAGTTTGTATAATTTCATGAGGAAAGAGATTGCATCCGGTCGTCAAGTTTTTATCGTGTATCCTCTGATAAAGGAGTCGGAGAAAATGGACTATCAAAATTTGGAGGAAGGGTTTGATGCCATTTGTGAAGCATTCCCTCCTGATAAATATGTAACATCTGTAGTCCATGGGAAGCAAAAACCAGATGATAAGGCAATCAGTATGGACTCTTTTGTAAAAGGCAGAGCGAATATTCTTGTTGCAACATCGGTTATCGAAGTCGGAGTTGATGTCCCTAATGCATCCGTGATGGTTATTGAAAGTGCAGAAAGATTCGGTCTTTCACAACTGCATCAATTAAGGGGTAGGGTTGGCCGTGGCGCGGAAAAATCATATTGCATCTTGATGACGGGTTATAAATTGAGTGAAGATTCCAAGAAAAGGATCGATATGATGTGTCAGACCAACGATGGATTTGAACTCGCAGAGGCCGACTTGAAGATGCGTGGTCCAGGCGATTTTGAAGGGACGCGTCAAAGTGGGTTGGCCATTGACCTTCATATTGCAAATTTGGGACGTGATAATGCAATCCTAGAGGATGCCAGACGGATAGCCCAGGCCGTCTTGGATATTGATCCAACATTGGGGGATTCAAGGAACTCTTTATTGGTTAGCCAATTGAAAGAATTGAAATTTGAAATTAAAGACTATTCAAATATATCATGAAAAGTTACCCTATATAGAGGCCTTTAGGCCGTAAG
>DCGV01000018.1 GCA_002314725.1 Bacteroidales bacterium UBA1769 | reverse complement strand
ACAAGAGTTATAGTGGCAATCTGAATATCAGGATAAATCCGGAAACTCATAGTCGCCTTGCTCTATTTGCAAAAAAGTCTGGTGTAACACTCAATGCTTTGATAAGCCAGTCATTGGATAAGGTAGCATCCAGCAATTGCTAACAGTCCGATTCTTTTGAACGATCACACATTTTCATCAGATCAGCCCAGAAATGGTTCGAGATCCGGAGAATGTAGTCTACTAAGAAACAAAAAAGCCAGCTTAATCGCTGGCTTTTTTATGTCAAAATATAAGCAAAATAAGAAGATAGAAGAATAAATAGTTATATTTGCGATTAGGTAAAAACAAATACAAAACCACCAATATGGAGCCAAAACTCATTGATATGAAGAACTACACAAGGACTGGCGAGGGCGCCAATGGCTGTAGTTACGACAATAATCTTGATGACAATTTGATGGTCAAGATGTACAACACCTCCTATCCAAGAGAACCGATTTTTTCAGAATATGAGGTTGTTAAAAAAGTATATGAAGCTGGATTCATGTCACCGGAACCAGGAGTACTGGTAACAGACGGTGAGAGAATCGGTATAGAATTCAAGAAGATCAAAGGGAAACGTTCCTATGCTACCGCAATTGCTCAGGAACCAGACAGGCTCAAGGAGTATGCCGTTGAATTCGCAAAATTCGGAAAAAAACTCCATTCAATGGAGTGTCCGGAGGGTGTATTCCCCGACATAAAGGATTCACTGAGAATGATGATTAAAGCCGACAAGGCCTTTACCGATCCAGAAAAAGATAAGATATATGCTTTCCTTGACTCTGTTCCCGATGCAAATACTGCCATCCACGGAGACTTTCACGTCGGAAATATTGTAACCACACTACCAAAAGGCGCAAGTTTCGATGAACCTCACGAAATTGTGATGATAGACCTTGGCTATTTCAGCCATGGTTTTCCACTTTTGGATTTGGGCATCTTGAACATCTGTATGAATAAGCTTGACCCTGATTACAGTTTTTCCATTTTCCATATTACACGTCCACAGGAAAATCAGGTTTGGGAATATTTCGTTGATGAATACTTCTTCGGAGAGGAGATGCTGGCTGAGAAATATTTCTGGAAAGGCATCACAAAAGATGAGTTGGAGGTACAATTGGAAAAATATCTTGCACTGCAAGCATTCCTTGTAAGCTTCAATGCGGGAGGTATGTACCCATATCTTGTTGAACTGGTAAGAAAAGCTTTTGAACTTTAGATGTTTTATTATTCCATTTGTTATGAAAAAGTTTATACTCCTTTTTTTCACAATTTCGGTATTACCTCATAGCCTCTTTGCACAGAGTTTAATTGGAACCTGGGACGCGGCCACCGAGTCCTATCCGTATAGCGGTATAAATACTCTCGTATTTAATGAAGACGGAACTTTTGCCCGTGATATGGAACAAACTGCTGTCGACTTCAACGGGAACATCGTAAAAGGCACATACCATGAAGAGGGAACTTGGAAAATCCTCAACAAAAGAGGGAGATTAAAGATGAAGAAAAAACCATCTTCTGTCAAACTTAATTCCGGTGAGGGCATTTCAGCAGGAATAGGAAAAGTTGTAGAAACTTTCATGAAGATAAATGCTTTTTCTACGTTGTATTTCCCGAGGATTATTTCTCTTACGGAAGACGAACTGGTCTTACTTGAAACTGTAGAGGTGGATGAAGATTTTACCCGCACTGAGGAGATAACATACTTAAGAAGATATTAGTAATCCTGTCAATTATGTCCTGGAGAAGATTTCAAACATTTATTCTTGTAGTAGCAGCCGGATTAATTCTGGCTATGTTTATGTGTGACATGTGTTTCTGCATAGATGAAGGAGTCCGCTATACAATCAAATTTACAGAAAGGTCTCAATTCTTGATCTTCACCTTTGTAACTTTAATGTTGACATGTTGTACAGTAGGTTATTACAAACAGAGACCATTACAATTACGATTGATATTACTCAACTCCCTCCTGCTCTTTGCTTATCAAGTCTGGATTATAGTTGAATTCTTCGCACTGAAGGAGGCATATCACTTCACTATTGCAGCATTATTCCCTTTAATTTCAATAATTCTGATTCAAATAGCAGGGCATTTCATTAGAAAGGATGAATCATCAGCCATGCTTTTCAAAACAATCAGAAAGGTCAATAAAAACAGTAAAAAAAGGAATCAAATCAAATAATAATATGAAACGTTTTATTTTTATTACTCTTGCATTAATTGCTATGACATCTTGCAATAATACAAAGACTAATCCATTTTTAACAGAATGGGACACACCTTACGGAATCCCTCCTTTCGAAGAGATCACTATTGATGATTATATGCCTGCAATTGAAGCTGGTATAGAACAGAATCGTGCTGAAGTTGATGCAATAATAAACAATCCTGATGCACCAACATTTGAGAACACTATCGCAGCTCTTGATCTTTCAGGTGAGATATTGGCAAAAGTACTTGGTGTATTGTATAATCTTACAGAAACTGACGGTACTGATGAATTGAACGCAGTACTTGAAGCCTCTATCCCTATGACTGAAACTTTAAGCAGTGATATCTATATGAATGCAGACCTTTTTGCAAAGGTTAAAGCTGTTTATGAAAATCAGGATGGACTTGATCGTGAGCAACAGATGCTTCTTGAGAAGACATACAAGGCATTCGTTAAAAATGGCGTTGGCTTGGATGCTGAAGGCCAATCGAAGATGAGAGATATCAATATTCAACTCTCTACATTAGAGCAGAAATTTGGAAACAATATACTTGCTGAAAACAACTCATTCAAAGAGAAATTTGACGTTACCATATCTGATTATCCTGATTTTATGGGCGCATGCAGCGATAGGAATCTTCGCGAAGAGATGTTCAAAGCATATTCAAATCGTTGTGCTAATGGTAACGAATATGACAATACTGAGAATGTAATCAAGATTCTTGACCTTCGTCAACAAAAGGCTAATCTTCTAGGATATGCCACCCCTGCAGATATGATACTTGAGGACAAAATGGCAAAGACTCCGAAGACAGTAGATGACTTCCTGATGAGCATTTTCACTCCTGCAGTTAGCCGTGCTAAAGAAGAGGTTGCTGATATGCAAAAAGAGATGGACAAAGATATCGCAGAAGGGCTTGTACCTGAAGGTTCTACTATCCAACCATGGGACTGGTTCTACTACGCAGAAAGGGTTCGTAAAGCTAAATTCGACTTGGATGAAGAGCAGACCAAGCCATATTTCCAAATGGAGAACGTACGTGCCGGAGTATTCGCAACAGCTTGCAAATTATATGGTTTGAGCATTGAACCCGTAGCAGATGCCCCTAAATATTTTGAGGAAGTTGAAGTGTTCAAAGTAACAGATATAGAAACAGGAAAACTTTTAGGTATTTTAACTACAGATTACTTCCCACGCAGCACAAAACGTGGTGGCGCATGGATGAATAATATCCGTGACCAATATTTTGATGCAGAAGGTAACGAAGTACGCCCTATCATCGTCAATGTAGGTAACTTCGCCAAACCTACAGAAGATGCACCATCTCTGCTTACTATTGACCAAGTTGGAACAATGTTCCACGAATTCGGGCATGCACTTCATGGATTACTTACCCAATGCCATTACAAAGGCGTAAGTGGAACATCAGTTGCCCGTGACTTCGTAGAATTACCTTCACAGATTAATGAAAACTGGGCTTTTCAGAAAGAGGTTCTCGCAACATATGCAAAGCACTACCAGACTGGCGAAGTTATTCCTGATGAATTGGTAGCCAAGATTCAAGCAGCTTCTACTTTCAACATGGGTTTCATGACAACAGAACTTGCTGCCGCTTCAATCCTTGATATGAAATGGCATGAACTTTCTTCAGTTGAAGGAATAAATGTCGACGAATTTGAGGCTAAAGTTTGTAAGGAGATGGGGCTGATCGATGAAATAATCCCTCGTTATCGTAGCAAATATTTCAATCATATCTTCAATTCCGGTTACAGCGCAGGCTACTATAGCTATCTATGGGCAGAAGTACTTGATAAAGACGCATTTGAACTATTTAAGCAGAATGGTATTCTAGATCCTGTGACAGCAGCATCATTCAAGCATAATATCCTTGAAAAGGGATCATCAGAGGAGCCTATGGTTCTATATCACAACTTCCGTGGAGCTGATCCTGATCCTGACGCACTGCTTAAAGCACGTGGATTGAAATAGTGTAATGCTACTCGTAAAAAAGATGGTGACTGAAAATATTCAGTCACCATCTTTTTTATATAAACAGAATGCTCCACAATAAAAATCTCAGGAATTTACCAATCAACAGCAATAAGATAGTCCAAACTGCATGTGTTTTGTAAAAGCCAAGAGCAATTGCAATGACATCTCCAATTATTGGAACCCAACAAATAAGCGCTAGCCAGACCCCATATCTATCTATCCGTTGTTTTTGTTTCAGAAGTGTCTCTTCTTTTACTTTAAAATGTTTCTCCAACCACTCCCACTTAGCCAAACGTCCTAGCCAATATGTCAAAACACTACCTAGCCAATTACCGAGAGTACCTACAATAAGACAGCCAATTGGATTTTTAGTGGCTACTAAAACGGCAATGTATAGTGCATCAGAACTGAATGGCAAAATCGTTGCTGCCAGAAATGTACCTATAAAAAGGCCCAATAGCCCAAGTTGCTCAAGGCCAGTCATACTATTTTATCAAATTGATACTGGATTATTATCTGACGATAATTCTTTCTCCTATTCGAAGTACTTTCTTCGAAGAGATTCCATTCAGATTACAAATTTTTGAAACTGTTGTTCCATACTTCTTGGCCAAACCGCCCAATGTATCACCGCTTTTGATGACGTGGACGATTCTTCCAGCAGCAGCCTTTGACTCTTCATCGGTTTGTCCATAATGAGAGTATATGCTGAAATAGTGTTTCTTTAGGACAATTATAGAGTCTCGTAACTGGCCGGATGTAAAATCGAAAAGTCTTTCCGGGTCAAAAGATTGTCCTTGACAACGAATTTCAAAATGTAGATGAGGTCCTGTACTACGACCAGTACTGCCACCCAAGCCAATTACCTCTCCAGCTTTTACCACCTCTTTCTCTTGAGCAATAGTTTTTGATAGGTGACCATAATATGTTTCAAGGCCATTTGGGTGTCTCACAACGATTACATTACCATAACCACCTCTATCATAAGCCACTTTGCGAACAACACCGTCAAATGCAACCTTCACAGAGTCTCCTACCTGTAATGGAAGATCTATACCATTGTGTTCGCGTCCTCGACGGACCATATATTTTGAGTTTATTTTTTGAGGGAGAATAGGATATGACCATCCATGGAGGGAGTCTGTCAAGCAGATATCTATCTCTTCTGGCAGATCTGCAAGTTTAACATCTCTATAGGCATGTATCGATTCAGACCAATCATCGAATATTTTCTCTTCATCAATAACTGGACGTCCCATGTCAATGTAATCCCACGTTTTGTTGGAATATATGACAATCTTTACGAACTTATCATCCGTATCCAAAGTATCAATTGAAGTGATATATGTATCTTGTACTTGAGCAAAAAGGGAACTTGCGCTCAACAGTAAGAGTGTAACTAAGAAAGTATGTTTCATATTAGGTTTGTGTTTTGTACACGGGAGAGAAGCCTCCCACTAAAACATACAAAAGTAAACAAAAAGAATGGAAAAATCAATATTTCGTCACTCTCTCTATAAAATCAAAAATCAACTGTATTCGTTTAGCAAGAAGAGAAAAATTGATAATTCCAATGTCATCAGTAGGCTTGTATGTATGATCATGGAAACCGGAAGAGAATATTACTGCCGGAATACCTGCTTGATCAAAGATAATCTGGTCACTCATTTCATAGAAGAATCTGGAGAAATCCTTACTGCCATAAAAGCTCTGGTCAAGATCGATACGATACTTATTTCTGCTCGCTAAATATGAAGCTATCCCTCTGAATTGCTCTTTTAATTTCTCTTCACCAAGAAAAATAAGGTACTCTTTATTTCGGCGTGGAGGGACGAGATCAGTTCCCAGCATATCCAGATTTATGTCACAAATAATCTTTTTTTTGGGGATATCAAGATTGGAGACGAAATATCTTGAACCAGCCATATTATTCTCTTTCCCATCAAAGGCAACAAAAACAATATTGCGCTTCGGGCCCATCCCATCGTGCCTCATTTGAGAAAACATTTCAACTAAAGAGATTAGTGCTGCCACCCCTGAGGCATTATCATCAGCTCCATTATAGATTTTCCCACTCATCTCTCCAAGATGATCGTAATGAGCTGAGACAATCACATATTCGTCAGATGAATTGATCGAAGGGATAATTCCAATTACATTCCTGACAATAATACTGTCATTCAAAGGCACACTTTGTGTGTATGACCAATTATATGGCAACAAACCAAACCCCTTGAATTTGTCATAGATATAACGTTGTGTGATAATATTGCCAATAGATCCTGTAGCCCGGCCCTCCATCTGGTCATCTGCCAAATACTCTATCTTTGAACGAAGAGTCTCTGCAGTAACCATACTTTCATACAGATCAAGGGATTGAGCATTAGCATAAAAAACTATGCATATCAATGGCAGGATGAGAATTCTTTTTGACATTATAGTGATAAAGTGATTGCAAAAATAAGTAAATTTGTATTTTATTACCTTGTCCAATGCAAAAAAAGTTTTTGACATTTCTCATATTGATTGTCAGCGTCATTTATGTCGCTGATGCTCAGTACGATATCACGCACTTTTACTACCGCGGAAGACAGGCTTTGATTGATGGCAAATATTCCGAAGCCATCGAGAATTTCAACATCCTCGCAAGACTGGACAGCAAATCATATGAAGCATACTTTTACAGAGGTATAGCAAAATACAACCTCGGCGATTATGCCGGTGCCCAAATGGATTTCGATCAAACTTTGGCCATCAATCCTATCTACACCCCTGCATATCACTATAGGGCAATCACTCTAAGCCAATACGGGCGTTACGAAGAGGCTCTGGCAGACCTTCAGGAAGCAGTCGATCTTCGTCCAAGCGACATCGGTCTCTATTTCAGTAGAGGGGTAACATATTTTTTGTCACAACGTTTTGATGATGCGGTCAAAGATTTTAACATGTATATCAAAAAATCACCTAAAGAGGCTGATGCATATCTTAACCGTGGAGCTTCCTTACTCTATTTAGGCGATACAACAAAAGCTATTAACGACTATAATACAGCTATCTCGTTAAACAAATTCGATCCGGAAGGATATATCAGACGCGCAAGGGTATTTGCTCTTCAACAAAATTATGAACCTGCAATCAATGACCTTGACCAGGCCATTGCTCTCGACACCACCAATACTTATGCATACTTCAACAGAGCATTGATGAAGTATGACACTCAAGATGTACAGGGAGCTTTGAACGATTTGAACAAAGTACTTCAGGAAGAGCCAGGCAACGCATTGACTCTATATAACAGAGCGCTGATATACAGTCAGATAGGCGATCATCAAAAGGCTCTTGATGATTATGACAGAGTTATCTCCATTAATCCAAACAATGTCTTGGCATATTTTAACAGAGCAGCAGTGTTTTTGGATATGGGACGATATCGTGATGCTATGAATGACTATACACAAGCTATCAATTTATATCCTGATTTCGCAAAAGCTTATATGAATCGTGCCTATGCCAAGAATATGCTGGGACAATATACCTCTTCGCGCAAGGATTACGAAATAGCTCAAGAAAAGATACGCGAATATCAAATTCTGACAGCCGACTCTACCGGTCAGGCAGCTTTTGCTGACACTACTCAGAAATTCAGCAGTTTGCTTACTCTAGACGCCGATTTCGCAAAAAAAGACTTTGACAATGAGTTACTTCAATATCGTGATGTGGATATCAGACTTAAACCTTTGTACAAATTTGTAGCTTCACAGGGCAATGAATTCAACATTACATTGATACGTAAAATTGAAGATGATAACCTAGACAGATTCTTGGAGGCATCCCCTATCGCGTTGAAGTTCACTTCATCAAAAGATGTATCTAATGTAAACACAGCAAGACTCCTGAACGAAATCAATCAATATGTCAAGAGCGATCGCAGCGCTTCGAATATGTTCGCAAAGGGTATTCTGGAAGCTTCCAACAGACAATACAACACTGCTATGGTGTGTTATGACGAGGCTATTAAAAAATCCCCGTCCACTCCATACTTTTACATCAACCGAGGAGCCCTTCAAGCAGAAATGATTGATTTCATCTCATCAATTGAAAACAACGTTCAAGTCCTGACTCTTGATGACGCGAAAACCACTAAAACCAGAGTGCAAGACCAATCAAACAGGAGTTATGATTATACTGAAGCAATACTTGACATGAATAAAGCGGCTTTGATAGAGCCATCATTCCCTTATGTTTATTATAACCTTGGTAATCTATATTGTCTCTCAAATGATCTGCCTGAAGCTATTTCACAATATACAAAAGCTTTGGATATTAATCCCAACATAGCGGAAGCATATTACAATCGCGGACTTGTACTTATCTATCTGAAAGACAATGAAAAAGGGTGCATTGATATAAGTAAAGCAGGTGAATTAGGCATTAATGACGCTTATAGCGTTATCAACAAGTATTGTAAGCGAGAAGAATAGATGGAATTCAAGATCCATTCACCATATAGTCCGACAGGGGATCAACCTGCCGCAATTGACCAAATATGCGAGTCAATCCGTGAAGGCAACAAAGCCACCACGCTACTAGGTGTGACAGGTTCTGGTAAGACATTTACCATGGCAAACGTGATAGAGCGTCTTCAAAGGCCCACATTGATACTAAGCCACAATAAGACCCTTGCAGCCCAATTATATGGAGAGTTTAAATCATTCTTCCCTGAGAATGCTGTAGAGTATTTCGTCTCTTATTATGATTATTATCAACCTGAAGCTTATATACCTACAACTGACACATATATCGAGAAAGATCTTAGCATCAACGATGAAATAGAGAAGTTACGTTTAAGTGCCACATCTGCATTATTGTCGGGACGTAGGGATGTGATAGTCATTTCCTCTGTATCTTGTCTTTATGGCATTGGCAATCCAGAAGACTTCCATAGCACTACAGTTACTTTACATGTAGGTCAAAAGATTGGACGTCAACAATTCCTATATAAACTTGTTGACGCGCTATACTCAAGGAATGAAATTGAATTCAATAGAGGAAATTTCAGAGTGAAGGGAGATTGTGTGGATATCTATCTCGCTTATGGCGATTTCGGATATAGAGTAGTTTTTTTCGGTGACGAAGTCGAATCCCTTGAGATGATAGATCCTGTCAACGGAGCCACAATTGAGATACTGAATGACATCTCTATCTTCCCTGCCAACAATTTCGTTACAACAAAGGAGAGAATGAAGGGAGCCATCAATCAGATTCAAGATGATTTGATGGAACAGTACAATTATTTTAAAGAGATTGGCAAACATCTGGAAGCCAAAAGATTAAAAGGACGTGTGGAGTTCGACATCGAAATGATCAAGGAGATTGGGTATTGTTCCGGCATTGAAAATTATAGCAGGTATTTTGACGGCAGATCTTCTGGAATGAGACCATTCTGTCTTATAGATTACTTTCCTGATGATTTTATGACCTTCATTGATGAAAGTCACGTCACACTGCCTCAAGTTCATGCCATGTATGGTGGAGACAAATCAAGGAAACAAACACTGATTGAGTATGGATTCCGTCTTCCTGCTGCAGCAGACAACCGGCCTTTGAAATTTGACGAGTTCGAAAATATAATTGGACAAAGACTGTTTGTTAGTGCAACCCCCGGCGATTATGAGCTTCAGGAGAGCGGAGGTGTAATAGTAGAACAGGTCGTAAGACCTACAGGACTCCTAGATCCGCCTATCGAAGTCCGACCTATCAAGAACCAGATTGACGATCTCCTTGAAGAGATTGAACTTAGAGCAGAACACGATGAAAGGGTTCTTGTTACAACATTGACCAAGAGAATGGCCGAGGAGTTGCAAACATATCTTACCAGAGCTGGGGTCAGGTCACGATATATCCACTCAGATGTTGATACCCTTGAAAGGATTGAGATAATTGAAGATTTCAAAGCAGGCAGCTTCGATGTACTTGTAGGTGTCAATCTGCTTCGTGAAGGACTTGATATTCCAACTGTTTCCCTAGTAGCCATCCTTGATGCTGACAAAGAGGGCTTTTTGAGATCTGACCGCGCATTGACACAGACTGCAGGCCGTGCTGCCAGGAATGTCAATGGCAAGGTGATAATGTATGCAGATACTATTACCCATTCAATGAAGATGACCATCGACGAAACCAACCGTAGAAGGCAGAAACAGGAGACTTATAATAAAGAACATAATATAACCCCGACACAAATTGAGGTTTCCAGCAAGAATGTCCTTTATAAACAGAAATATGATACGTCAACCATGGAGTCTAAATGTTTATATGAAGACCCCGTCATCAATAAGATGAGTCCAGAGCAGTTGAAGCAGGCAATAGAGGCTACGAAAAAGAGAATGGAGGAAGCTGCTGCACAATTGGATTTCATTCAAGCTGCGAAATTCAGAGATGAAATGAATGCATTAAAGGAGATCGAAAAATGAGCGCAATCTACGAACTGATTCAAGATTATAACGAGCAGGATAAAGAACTGATCCTCAACGCTTTTTCCATAGCCGAAAAAGAACTGGCCGGTAGAACAAGAGGTAATGGGCACGATTTTATCGAACACCCATTAGGCGTCGCTATGATTGTCAAAAACGAAGTCGGACTACAAGCGTCATCGATAGCCGCCATCTTCTTGCATGAGGGCAATAGATTCAATGGTAATTCTGCAGTTGATTTAAATAATTCTCCACTGTTAAACGATTGCAAAACAATATTCCCAAAGGATGTCATTGATGTTGTAATTGGATTGAACAAAATAGCATGTTTAAAAATTCAGGAGACAAATCTGGACGAAGAGAGATATCGTAAACTTATTGTCTCTTACTCCAATGACCCTCGTGTTGTCTTGATAAAACTTGCTGACCGTCTAGAGATAATGCGTAATCTTATGATTTTGCCAGCCTCAAAAAGAGAGGCAAAAATCATGGAGACAATATTGTTCTACGTCCCACTAGCCCATCAACTTGGACTATATAAACTTAAAAGCGAACTTGAGGATCTATTCTTGAGGTATTCTGAGCCTGAACAATACCGACTTATTACAAATAACCTTAAGGCCACCGAGCGAGACCGTGAAAATATTGTCAACAATTTCATTATTCCTCTGAAAGAGAAACTTGATAAACGTGGCATCAAATATAGATTGAAGGCCCGAACAAAAAGTGCTTACTCCATTTGGCGTAAGATGCAGGCGCAAAAAGTTGGATTCGACAAGATCTTCGATGTATTTGCTATCAGGTTTATCATTGATTCAGAACCGATCAAAGAGAAAGAGCATGCTCTTTGTTGGGAAGTATATTCTTTAGTGACAGAGCAATATGAACCTGATACAAATAGGCTTAGAGATTGGCTGACAATTCCTAAAAAGAATGGTTATGAATCTCTTCACACTACAGTTCAAATCTCTGATAACTCTTTTGTAGAGGTCCAGATAAGAACTGAGAGAATGGACTTGGAAGCCGAGCGTGGAAACGCATCCCATTGGTCATATAAAGGAATTAAAAGTGAACAAGGTCTAAGTAATTGGTTGAGTAAAGTACGCGATATGCTGAACGATACCGGTTCAGAATCGAAGTACGAACATATCTCGCCAAAAGTATTGGGAGAGGTGTTTGTATTTACACCAAATGGAGAGTTGAAACAACTGCCAGAAGGAGCAACCGTTCTTGATTTTGCATTTGATATCCACTCTAATTTAGGATTGAAATGTACCGGGGGACGCATTAATGGCAAGATGGCTTCTATAAAAGAGAAGATTCATACCGGTGATGTAGTTGAAATTATCAGCAACAAGAATCAGAAACCCGCACAGGGTTGGCTTGATATTGTAGTCTCGTCCAAAGCGAAAAGCAAGATCAAACAAAAGCTTAAAGAGGAGGAGAATAAGAGAGCTGCCATAGGTAAGGAGTTGCTTGAACGAAGGCTTAAGAATTGGAAACTAACATTGGACGACGATGATATTCATCTTCTAATAAAGAAATATAAACTAAAGACTACCAATGAATTATACAGCTCAATCGGAGAAGATAAGATTGACGTAGCTGAAATAAAGGATTTCTTGGAAGATGAAACCCGTTTCGATCCGAACCTTGAAAACATCGACAAGATCGGTAAGAGCAACGTAACGAGCAACGACTCGGATTATCTGATAATTGACGGAAAGATCAATAATGTCGATTACAAGATGGCCAAGTGCTGCAACCCAATCTTCGGAGATGATGTTTTCGGATTTGTAACGGTCAAGGAGGGCATTAAGATCCATAGATTATCATGTCCCAATGCGGCAAGATTGATAGAGAATTATCCGTATAGAATACAAAAGGTAAAATGGAAAGAGAATATATCAGGAAATAATTTCCAGGTATCACTGAAAATCATAATTGACGGAGATTATTCTGCAACGAATGTTGTATTCTCTACTATCAATATGTTCAAAGCTTCCGTAAGATCTTTCAACAGTATAGAGAAAAGTAGCACCTCCTTTGAGATTACGGCTACTATTTATGTCCCAAGCAACCTTGAATTGGACAAAATAGTTGCTACTCTCAAAAAGCAGAAGGGAGTCAAACAAGTAGTCAGACTATAATGATTGATAATTACATACATATAAAAGGTGCCAAGGTCAACAACCTCAAGAATATCGATTTGGATATTCCTAGAGGGAAAATGATTGTGATAACAGGTATATCTGGTTCCGGGAAGTCATCATTGGCATTTGACACACTCTTTGCAGAGGGACAGCGAAGATTTGCAGAGAGCTTGTCAGCTTTTGCAAGACAATTCTTGGGAAGAATGTCAAAACCCGCAGTAGATTATATTAACGGCATTCCACCTGCAATTGCAATAGAACAGAAAGTCAACACTCGAAATCCACGCTCGACAGTCGGGTCTACTACGGAGATATATGACTATTTGAGGCTATTGTTCTCTAAGATCGGCAAGACATTCTCCCCTATCTCAGGTAGAGAAGTAACATGTGATTCAGCTCAGGATGTATGCAATTACGTCCTATCACTTCCAACCGGATCCGTAGCGCTTATTCTCTCTGAAATTCATTGGGAGGATGACAATAAAGTCGAGAAGTTGATTGGATTGAAAGAGGATGGATTCACAAGGTTATGTGACAACCTGGGCAATATGAGCAAAATAGACGATGTTTTGAGAGATATTGCTGAATATAAGGATAAGCGGTTGTATCTTCTTGTTGATAGGGTTTGCATCTCCAATGACGAAGATACAGTATCAAGATTATTGGACTCTACACAAAGTGCCTTCAATCAAGGAGATGGTTACATATATGTATTGAGTGATAGTGTATTGAAGCCATTTTCAAATTTATTTGAGGCCGATGGTATCAAGTTTGAGAAGCCGACTGAATACCTCTTCAGCTACAACAATCCTTTAGGAGCATGTCCTACATGCGGAGGATATGGAAAAATAGTAGGTATAGATGAATCGCTTGTTATTCCAGATCAAACATTAAGTGTATTCGAGGGAGCTATTGCTCCGTGGCGAGGTGAGATCATGAAGAATTTTTATGATGAGCTTGTTCTCTCTGCATATAAGTTTGATTTCCCTATCCACAAACAATATAACCTGCTGACTCCAGCGCAGAAGAAATTATTATGGTCTGGTAATGAATACTTTACCGGAATAAATCGTTTCTTTGATTGGGTCAGTTCTCAACGATACAAGATACAATTCAATTATATGCTTGCCAGATATAGTGGCAAGACAATATGTCCTGATTGCGAAGGGAAAAGGGTAAGGAAAGAGGCTTTATATGTAAAAATTGGAGGTAAAACCATTTCAGACTTAATGGATATGCCTATCGGAGAGCTATCTGGATTTTTCAAGGATTTATACCCTTCATCCAAATCAAAGATTTCGCTATCTGATTATGACTTTGAAATAGCTGAAAGGCCCCTAAAAGAGATCAATCAACGACTTGATTACATCATCTCCGTAGGATTGTCATATTTGACTCTAAATAGACCATCCAACACCCTTTCTGGAGGTGAAAGCCAACGAATCAACCTTGTAACATCTCTTGGAAACAATCTTGTCGGGTCCATGTATATTCTGGACGAACCTTCGATTGGTTTGCATCCTCGTGACACACAAAAACTTATTGAGGTATTGATAAAAATGAGGGACCTTGGCAATACAGTCATAATAGTTGAACACGATGAAGAGATTATGAGGGCTGCAGACATGATAATCGATGTCGGTCCGTATGCCGGAGTTTTTGGAGGAGAGATTATATATCAAGGTACAATTGCTGACGGAATAAAAAAAGGTGCAGAATCACTTACCTTGGATTATTTATCTGGCAAACGGAGAATTGCTATCCCGGATAGCAAACGTCCATGGAAATATTCTGTCAATATCATCGGAGCACAACAGAACAATTTGAAAAATATAGATGTAAAGTTTCCTCTTAGATGTATCACAGCCGTAACGGGTGTTTCTGGCAGTGGTAAATCATCACTTGTGGGAGATATTCTCTATCCTGCTGTATATCGTCATCTTAATCAAATTGGAGGTAAACCTGGCCTTTTCAAGGAGATAAGTGGAGACTTGAATAGAATCTCATCCGTTGAATACATCGACCAAAATCCAATAGGGAAAAGTTCGCGTTCCAATCCTGTCACCTATCTGAAAGTATATGACGAGATACGCAAACTCTTTTCTGAACAGCCATACGCCAAAATGAATGGATACGGGCACTCTCATTTCTCATTTAACATTGATGGTGGACGTTGTCCAGAATGTTTGGGTGAAGGTACGATTACTATTGAAATGCAATTTATGGCTGATGTCACAATGGTGTGCGAAGCTTGTGGCGGCAAAAGGTTCAAACCGGACATCCTTGAGGTTAAATATGAGGGCAAGAATATAAATGACGTGCTGAATATGAGTGTTGGAGAGGCCATACAATTCTTTGGATCCAAAAATGACACCTATGCGAAACGCATTGCAGAGAAGCTACAGCCTCTTGATGATGTAGGATTATCATACATCCGTCTTGGACAGAGCAGCAGCTCCCTCAGTGGAGGAGAGAGCCAAAGAATTAAACTTGCTTCATTCTTGGGAAAAGACTCAACCGTAAAGAGTGACAAATCAATACTTTTCATCTTTGATGAACCGACCACAGGACTTCATTTCTACGATATAGAGAAGTTGTTGAAAGCTTTTAATGCCCTTGTCGAAAGAGGTCACTCGATACTTGTTGTTGAGCACAATCTGGACGTAATCCGTGCAGCGGATTGGATAATAGAACTCGGTCCAGGCGCTGGTAACGAGGGAGGAAATTTAATCTTTGAAGGTACACCTGAAGAACTTGCCAAACGTCCTGAAATTCCAACAGGAGCCGCACTACATCATCCTTCTTCTTCTGAAAATTAGGATTGTGGCCAGAACTGTAACTACCATCACGCCTATTACCACTAGTACATCCCAATTGCCACCGATAAGCGGCAATTTTACATTCATACCATAGAAACTGGCAATCAATGTAGGTGGCATCAGTAATAGGGATACTACCGTAAAAATCTTCATAATTTTGTTCTGATCCAAGTTGATTAGACCTAAAACAGTATTTTGGAGATATTCAAGACGTTCAAAGCTGAAGTTTGTATGATTGATAAGTGAAGAGATGTCTTTCAGCAAAACATTCAGACGGTTGTCAACTCCATCAGGAGTTTTGTCACTCTTCAAGATACTTGAAATCATACGCTGTTTATCCACGATGTTCTCGCGTACCAACATAGTATTCTCCTGCATCTGGTTGATGTCCAACAGAAAGTCTTCGTTTACATCTTCACCCAAGCTCACACGTTTACCATATTGAGAAATCTCCTTAGACATCAACTCAATCATATCGGCATCCAAGTCGATTCGGTTCTCAAGAATTCCGATAAGAATATGGAAACCTGTAGGATAAATCTTCTTGTTAGTCAGGATTCTTCTCTGTATATCTGTAAAACTTCTCAAAGGGACTTGCCGGATTGATACGAAAGTATTACCAACAAGGATAAATGATACAGACTCCATTGCATAATCATCCGGGCCAGGAATCATAAAGTCTGTGTTGATGAATATGGAATTAGTCCCCTCATAATAACGAGATGAACTTTCAATCTCTTCAGCCTGTGCACGGCTTTGAAGGGTGGTATCAAGAAACTCCTCAACAGTTCGTTTCTCATCTCCAGTCGGATTGAACATATCAATCCAGAGTACATCACTGCGCTCTATCTGAGAAAATACATCAACACTATTTGATGTAACTGCTTTATCTTCTTTATTGTAAATGATTTCGATCATAATCCCTGATTGCTCTAAAATTGTTATAACTCCGTTTGATTCGGATCACGCACAGAACGCGATAAGTTATAACGAGCAGGCTCGGGGGTTATAATAATGGCCCACGAATGGACGCAAATCCCAAGAATATGCAATATTTACTCGAACCATCATCCATCGTCTATTATTGTTTTACAAATCGCCGCAAAGGTAATCTTTTTTTTCTAATAAACAATAGCTATTAACTTTCTTAAAAAGTTTGTAACATATCTGTATATCAGGAGAGTATATGTTCCAATAGAATCTTGGCTCCGATGCCGATTAGAATAACTCCACCAAGAAGATTTGCTTTTGTTCCTATGAATGAGGCAAGTCTTGATCCACCTCGAAGACCTATTTCAGATGATGCCACTGTCACAAGGCCTATTACAGCAAATGTAAAATATGCCCTTCCGTTCGTAATATCAACCATAGCCAATGAAACACCCACTGCAAGTGCATCGATTGATGTTGCAACTGAGGAGATGAGAAGTTTTCCGGTATTCAACAAATCTACTGATTCACTCTCATCAGATTTACTGAACGCCTCCTTTATCATCTTTCCGCCAATATAAAGAAGCAGTATGAAAGCAATCCAGTGATCAAACTTTGAAATATAATCTAGTACTGAAGAACCAAGTAGCCAACCGATCAATGTAAAAAGAGCTTGTACACCACCGAAACTCACAAGGATTTTGAGCCTCTGACTCATCTTCATATTTGGGATACATGCCCCACCGACGAGGGAAACTGCAAGAGTATCGAAACAGAGAGAAACTGCAAGAAGAAAAATTTCAACTATTGTCATACTTTAAAAGGTTGTCTGTTTTCAATTGAACGTCCAAGTGTAAGTTCGTCAGTATATTCAAGGTCGTCACCGAATCCAACTCCACGAGCAATGGCAGTAATTGTAATCGGCTTATCCATCAGTTTCTTGTATATAAAGAAAGATGTTGTTTCACCCTCCATACTTGTGCTTAATGCCAGTAATACTTCGTTAATGCCACCAGCATCCACACGCTCTACCAACTCTTTTATTTTCAAATCATTAGGACCAATACCATCCATAGGAGAAATTATTCCGCCAAGTATGTGATAAAGACCATTATATTGGCCTGTATTCTCAATACTCAATACATCACGCAAACTCTCCACAACGCAAATTAGAGAGCGATCTCTTTTACGGTCTGAACAGACAGGGCACTCTCCATCATCTGTTATCATATTACAAACGGGACAGTAAACCACTTCATGACGCAATTTTACGAATGCATCTGCGAAATGGTCGACATTGTCAACCGGCTGTTTGAGCAGATGAAGAGCAAGTCTCAAGGCGCTTTTGCGACCTACTCCCGGCAATGTGGCCAACTGTTCAACAGCTTCTTCCAGTAACTTCGATGAATAATTCTGTTTAAACATTTGATTTATAGCACTCTACAGCCTTCTTAACGGAGCCGAATTTCATTAATAGCTCTTTAGCCAGACCATACTCTTTAATATCCGCTTCAGCCATTATTGCCTTAATACTCTTGTCAATTACAGAATTGACAGATGAACACTCAACGGATTCGGTATGGTATTTCACCAAACCTTCGATAGGGCTCTGTATGACTACACCCATTCTCATATTGCAATTGGACACCGATTTTTCAAGAATATCTTTAAAATTGTATGCAATAGAGCCTACGAAATTCACTGGGAATCTACGATACTCATATTGAGCGACATTTCTCATAAGAAACTCTTCAAATCCACTCTTTATCATAGTTGATATGTGTGGATGATTTCTGAACTCATTGATGAATGGAGCAAAAGATGCCAGATATCTGCTTGGTTGTTCCTGTTTATAGATGCGCTGGACCACAGACGGATAATCTAGATTATACCTCTTGACAAGCTCCTTTTCCACAGCAGATGGAAGAATACCTTTCACAAAATCAGAAAGCAGTCTTTTACCGAAGTATGCACCCGAAGCTTCATCACCAAGGATGAATCCACCTGCCTTTACATTCTTTATTACTGTTTCACCGTCATAATAGCAGCTGTTAGAGCCGGTACCCAGTATACATGCGATTCCGCTTTGATGTCCACACAGTGCTCTGGCTGCGGCAAGCAAATCTGATTCAACGAATAATTGCGCACCATGGAATAATTTAGAAAAGCATCCCGTCAATTTGGCAACAATCTCTTCACCAACTACCCCTGCACCATAAAAGAATACATCCGTTACTTCCTCTTTGACTTTTTCCGCAACTTGGCTCTTTACTGTATTGAAGATCTCATCCTCAGACATAAAAATAGGGCTCAACCCAATAGTTGAGACCGCTGTCACTCCCCCGCTTTTATCAATCAATCTCCAATCAACTTTTGTTGCACCACTATCAGCAATTACGATCATAACTTTATTAAAGATATTTTATACATCTTCGGCCAATATTTACCTGTCAAATAGATGCTTCCATCCACATCATTGATTGCAATACCGTTAAGAACATCTGTTCGGTCATCTTTTTCCTCTGCTTTCAAAAGATTAGTACAATCAATCTCACCCTCGACCACTCCATTGAGCGGATTGATGATTACTATTTGATCGGTTGTATAGACATTTGCCCATATTTTACCATCGATATATTCCAATTCATTTATAAATCTCAACTCTTTCCCCTTATAAGTTACAGGTATTTGACGGACTGACGAGAATGTATCAGGGTCACGGAATGTAATGATGGAACTGCCATCACTCATAATAAGAAATTTACCATCTGTAGTCAATCCCCAGCCTTCACCCTTATATCTGAATTTTGATTCACCCTGCATAGTTTTCATGTCATATACAAAACACTCTCCCTCATTCCAAGTGATTATATAGATCTTGCCATTTAAAGTGCAAGCCCCTTCAAGAAAATATTTATCAGGAAATTTTACAGTGGAAAGCAACTTGCCATTTTCAAAATCAGTTTTGTAAAGAGCGGATTCACCATACTGTCCAGCTGATTCATAAAGAATCCCATCATGAAAAAAGAGGCCTTGGGTATATTTGTCAGTACTATGATCCAATTCCTGTTCAACATTCAGAACATATTTGACAATCTCATTGGAAGAGGTTATTGTCTGTGTAACGGATCTGGAACTATTACAAGAGAGGGAACACACCCCTATCATGGATGTAATGACTAATTGAAAAATCAACTTCATAATAGGTACAAAGTTAGCAAATATTTCCGTTTATTGCTACCTTTGCCTCTACAAGGTAAGACATTCTATCGCTCCCCAAAAGGGAGAGGAAAGTCCGGGCAGCATAGAGCACCTCCCTGTGGAAATCACAGATGGGCGTAAGTTTATGGTTTGCGTAACAGAAAATAACCGCCGCTTGCGGTAAGGGTGAAAAAGTGAGGCAAGAGCTCACTACAAGTCATAGCGATATGGCTTGGGTACGCGCCGGAGGGCTGCAAGGCCAAATATATCGGTAATTAAGGGTTGCTCGCCCGCTGCCGAGGGGTAGGCTGCGCAAGATAAATGATAGAAGCCCGCAAGGGTACAGAACTCGGCTTATAGTCTTGCCTTGTTTTTTATTATGATTGGTAGATTTCTCATATTGTCATCATTACTATTTCTTTCTATCGGATGTAAAGCTCAGAATGACCAAAGGAAGGAGATCAATCCTGCTTCCGGTGACATCATAACTGAAATAGCCCTTGATAATCTAGGACTTCCCTATATATCAGGAACCCTTGAAGAAGAACCTGAACATCTTATTATCAACACAGACAAGACAGATTGTATTCTTTTCGTCGAGATGTGCGTCGCAACGTTGTTAAGTGATCGTTCAGGAGACCCTTTCGAAGCTAGTGTCCAAAAATTAAGATATCGTAATGGCATTATTGACGGATATTGTTCAAGACTGCATTACACTTCTGAATGGGTTCAACAAGGGATTGAAAATAGCATTTTCACGGATAGGACAGAATCTCTCGGAGGTATCTCAAAAACCAAATTGATTAATTATATGTCATATCATCCTGACTCATATCAGCAATTGAAAAATGATATGAATAATGTCTCCAAAATCATGGCGATTGAGGCAAAAATCAGCCAATACCAATACTGTGAAATACCGAAGAATTCAGTAGCAGCTATCGCCAATGAGATCCACAATGGCGACTTGATAATGTTCATGACTTCAGTTGCTGGGCTTGATATCAGTCACGTAGGCATTGCCTATTGGAACAAGGGCAAACTGACATTCATCCACGCATCATCAAAAGCTGGAAAGGTAATCATAAATCCAGAGCCACTGAGTACCTATCTTCAGAATCAAAAAAGCATTTCCGGAATAAGAATTATTCAAGTAAATTAATTACCTTTGCCAACCCAAAATTAAACAAGCCACTTTAGCTCAGTTGGTAGAGCAGCTCATTCGTAATGAGCAGGTCGCGGGTTCGAGTCCCGTGCGTGGCTCCACTTAAAGCACTACAGACATCTCCCCTGCAAGTTGCTTCGCTGCTGCTGCAGCAGCTTCTGCGAAATCTTCTCCTGATGACGCATAGATAATCCCACGAGAAGAGTTGACAAGCAGCCCGCAATGGTCATTCAGGCCATACTTTGCGACATCAGCTACTGTACCACCCTGCGCACCCACGCCTGGAACAAGAAGGAAATTGTCAGGACAAACATCTCTTATCTCAGCAAGTTTCTCCGGTCTGGTAGCACCGACAACGAACATGATATTATCTTTAGAACCGAAAGTCATAACCTTGCGGATTACTCGCATAAACAGTGGTTCAACATCAAAGTCCTCATCCGAATCATTCTCGTCAAATGATGACAGCTGTTCAAAATCATCAGCCGACTTGTTGGATGTCAATGCAAGAACTACCGCCCATTTACCATCATATTCAAGGAATGGATTAATTGAATCCGCCCCCATATACGGAGCAAGTGTAACTGCATCGCAATCCATTGACTTAAAGAAACATTGAGCATACTTCTTAGCAGTGTTGCCAATGTCACCTCTCTTCGCATCGGCAATTACAAGTATGTCTGGATAATTTTTCTTTATATACTCCACAGTCATCATAAACTGTTTCCATCCATCCAATCCCTCCGCCTCATAAAACGCACAATTAGGTTTAAACGCCACAGCATAAGGAGCAGTAGCATCAATTATTGCCTTATTGAATTCAAAAATAGGATATTCACAACTCAATAGATGTTGTGGGAGTTTCGCCATATCAGGATCCAGCCCTACACAAAGGAACGATTTCTTGGCGACAATTTGTTTATATAACTCTTGATAATTCATTTCTCAATTAAAAATATTTATAGAACAATGCTATTGACTCCATACCTCCAAATAGTTGGGACAATAGATAGCTCTCATTTGGGGAGTGGATTGTATCGCGTTCAAGACCGAATCCCATAAGAAGTGGATCTGCGCCGAGAATATGCTGTAGATCTGCAAGAATTGCAATGCTTCCTCCTCCACGGCTTGGGACAGGATCAATGCCATAGACCTCCGAGATTGCCCTTGAAGCCGCCTTATACGCTGGTGATGAGATAGGAATAAGAAATCCGTTACCACCGTGCACCTCTTTCACATCTACTCTTACACCGGCAGGTGCAATACTCTTAAAGTGATCAGCAAACAGTTTTGCAATCTTTCCACACTCCTGGTTAGGTACAAGTCTCATAGATATCTTCGCATGTGCTTCAGAAGGAATGACTGTCTTGGAACCATCTCCTATAAAACCTCCCCAGATTCCGTTAACATCAAGACAAGGTCTAATTCCAGTACGTTCTAGGGTAGTATATCCATCCTCTCCGCGAACATCATCTATGTCAAGGAATTTCTTATACTCGTCCATATCGAACGGAGCCTTTCCGAGAAGATCTCTATCTTCACGACTCAACTCCACAACATCATCATAGAAACCTTTGACTGTAATATGTCCTTTATCATCTATCAATGAATCTATCATCTTGCAAAGCATATTGATAGGGTTTGCTACAGCGCCACCATAGTGTCCGGAATGGAGATCTTTATTAGGGCCCTTAACCGTCACTTCCATGTAGGTAATACCTCGCATACCGCAATTGATTGAAGGAACCTTCTCAGATATCATCGTAGTGTCTGATACAAGCATAATATCGCATGATAACATCTCTTTATGTGCTTCAGCCCACTCAGCCAATGAGTCAGACCCTATCTCCTCCTCCCCTTCAAACAGGAATTTGATATTATGTCTCAACTTCTTCTCTCTTACAAGATATTCGAATGCCTTTAGGTGCATGAATAATTGACCTTTATCATCATTTGCTCCACGTCCATAGATAGCGCCGTCACGGATTTCCGGCTCAAATGGATCAGATTTCCATAAGTGGATTGGATCAACTGGTTGTACATCATAATGACCATACACCAGGACTGTCGGAGCATCAGAAGAGAATTTTTTCTCACCGAATACAACAGGATGGCCTTTTGTTGGGAAAACCTTTGCAGAATCAGCTCCAGCTGAGATCAACATCTCTGTCAATTTTTCAGCGCATCTTGTCATATCACCCTTATGGGCCTTATCGGAGCTTATTGACGGAATCCTAAGTAATTCAAAGAGTTCCTTCATAAATCGCTCCTTGTTATTATCAATATAATTTCTCATATCAAGACGATTTTCTACAAATATACTCGTTTTTTTACTATTTTTGCAGTTTATTGTGGACATAAACGACAAATAATTAAATCAATAATATAGAAATGAAAGTTACAAAGAAAAAAGTTGATGACCTTAATCTAGTCGCAACTATCGCAATTGAACAGGCTGATTACGCTGAAGCAAAGAAGAAAAAATTGAATGAATTCCGCAGAACCGCTGACATTAAAGGTTTTAGAAAGGGAATGGCTCCTCTTTCACTGATTGAGAAAATACATGGTGGACAAGCTTTAGCTGAAGTTATCAACTCACTTATCAATGACGGATTGACAAAATTCATTGATGATAATAAACTTAACGTCATTGGCGAGCCGCTTCCTCACGGAGAGGACAAGAATGATTGGGATAATCCGGATAAGTTCTCATTCAGTTTCGATATCGCATTGGCACCTGAATTCAATGCAACAGTAACAGCTGAAGATAAGATACCATACTACAACATCAACGTTACTGCAGCTGCTGTAAAAGATTATAAATCAAATCTTTTAAAACAATTCGGCAGCCTTGAGACAGGTGACGTAGCAAAAGAGGACGACTTCATCATCGTAGACTTCGCACAAGGTGACAATAAAGTAGAGGGTGCTTACGTTGCTCTTCGCAGTATCCAGGACGAAAAGATCAAGAAGTCATTTGTTGGAAAGAAAGCCGGTGACGTTATGGATGTTGATGTAAATAAAACATTTGTAAATGAGACAGACCGCGCTGCTATGTTGAAAGTATCTAAAGAGGAACTTGCAACAATGAAACCAAAATGGAAAATGACTGTAAAAGAGGTTAAGACTTTCGTTGATGCGAAAGAGACTCAGGAGACTTTCGACCAGATCTTCGGAAAAGATACAGTCAAGAGTGTAGAGGAATTTGATACTAAAGTTAAAGAGCGCCTTGGAGTTGAATATACTCAAGAGAGTGACTACCGCTTCATGATTGATGCTAAAGAGTATTTGTTAAAACGTACAGATATCAAACTTCCAGATGAATTCTTGAAGAGATGGGTATTTACAGCAAATGACGGTAAGTTCACAATGGATCAAATCAATGAAGAATATGACCTATTTGCAAAGGATTTCCGTTGGAATCTTATCCGTCAGGAGATTATGAAGGCTCAGAAACTTCAAGTAACAAAAGAGTCCTTGATCAACGAGGCTAAACAGATAGCAGCTTATCAATTTGCAGCATACGGAATGAGCAATGTCCCTGACGATATGCTTGTAAACTTTGCCAACAAGACTCTTGAGGACCAAGAGCAGGCACGCAGAATATATGAAAGATGCGAAGATGACTTGGTACTTAATTTCATCCGCACAGTTGCAACCATTGAGAAGAAGAAGATCTCATTGGAAAAGATGCGTGAACTTACCGCATAACGAAAAATAAATTGATAATATGACAGATTTTGAAAAGTTTGCAAAAGGACATTGCGGCGTAAGCTCAATGGCATACAATAGAGTATCATCTATTTACAATAGTTATATCAACCCTATGATTATTGAAGAGAGACAATTGAATGTCGCTCAAATGGATGTTTTCTCTCGTTTGATGATGGATAGAATCATCTTCCTAGGTTGCCCTATCAATGATGATGTAGCCAATATCATTCAGGCGCAACTCCTTTTCTTGGATTCAAATGATAATACTGATATTCATCTGTATATCAACTCTCCTGGTGGCGTTGTATATTCCGGTTTGGGAATCTATGACACTATGCAAACTATCAACTCTGATATTTGTACCATCTGCACAGGTATGGCAGCATCGATGGCCTCCATTCTTTTAGCTGCAGGTACAAAAGGCAAACGTTCAGCATTGCCACACTCAAGAGTGATGATTCACCAACCTCTTGGAGGTGCAGAAGGTCAAGCTTCTGATATCGAGATTACTGCAAAACAGATTATCAAATTGAAATCAGAACTATATGAAATTCTGTCGCAACACTCAGGACAGAGTTTGAAAAAGATAGAGAAAGATGCAGATCGCGACTATTGGATGACAGCTTCTGAAGCTCTAGAGTATGGAATGGTTGATGAAATTGTACTAAAGAGTAAGAGCAAATAACACAATGGCCAAGAAAAAAGGTTGTAATGACAATGAGTTCTGCATCTTTTGTGGCAGAAGCGCTGATGAGGTTGAACTTCTGATCTCAGCAGAACATGCTGCAATATGCTCTGATTGTGCCCAAATGGCTTATGAATATACCAAAGAGGCACTTCATCCATCAAATGAAGCAATTAAGTCAAATGGCAAGGTAACTGGCGAAATGAAGCTTTTGAAACCTCGTGAAATCTATGATTTCTTGGGGCAATATGTAATTGGACAGGAAGATGCCAAGAAAACTCTGTCAGTAGCAGTATATAACCACTATAAACGTATCAATTTATCGAAGGATGATGATTTGATTGAGAAATCAAACATACTTCTTGTCGGTCCTACCGGTACAGGAAAAACCTTGTTGGCACGTAGCATTGCCAAACTTCTGAATGTTCCATTTGCCATAGTTGATGCAACTGTTCTGACTGAAGCCGGTTATGTGGGCGAAGATGTTGAAAGCATCCTTACTCGCCTGCTCCAAGATGCCGATTATGATGTTGCCAAGGCTGAAAAGGGTATTGTATTCATAGATGAGATCGATAAGATAGCACGCAAGAGTGATAATCCATCAATCACAAGGGATGTCAGCGGGGAAGGCGTACAGCAGGCAATGTTGAAAATCATTGAAGGCAACATCGTAAATGTACCCCCTCAAGGTGGAAGAAAGCATCCTGACCAGAAGATGATAGCCGTAAACACCGAAAATATACTTTTCATATGTGGTGGAGCTTTTGAAGGAATCGAACGGAATATTGCCCAAAGACTCAATACGCAAGTAATAGGATATGGTGCACACGAGAAGATTGAGCAAATCGATAAAGACAATTTGATTCAATATGTCGGGCCTCAAGATCTACGCGCATATGGATTGATACCAGAGATCATCGGCCGTCTGCCAGTATTGACACACCTTAATCCTCTTGACAGGGATGCACTGAGAGCTATCCTCACTGAACCAAAGAACTCCTTGGTGAAACAATATTCCGAAATATTTGCTCTTGACAATATCAAATTGACTATCAAGGACGAAGTACTTGATTTCATAGTAGATACCTCAATCGAGTACAAACTTGGTGCTCGCGGCTTGAGAACTATTTGCGAAGCGATTATGTTGGATGCTATGTTTGATGCTCCGACCAGCAGTAAAAAGAGTCTAACCATCACTTTGGACTACGCCAAAAAGAAGGTAGATAAATTCGCCGGAAAAATAGTAGGATAATCAATATAGCAAAGAGGTTCTTCTTCTACCTCTTTGCTAAATCTTTATATGTTCTTTCGTCTGTCACGCATCGATAAGCAGGACGGATGATTCTGCGAGCCTCGAAATTCAACTCCTCATTTCTATGAGCACACCAACCCACAATACGGGCCATAGCAAAGATAGGTGTAAAAATCTCACGAGGTATACCGATACAATCATATACGAATCCAGAATAGAAATCGACATTCGAGCAGAAGCATTTACCAGGGAAGCACTCGGAAATAACTCTAATTGCCACTTTTTCTATTCTTTCAAGGAAATCAAATTCATCTTTACGACCCTTCTCAATAGCAAGTTTCCTTCCCATCTCTTTCAACAGTACAGTTCTTGGATCAGACTTGGTATAAACGGCATGACCAATACCGTAGACAAGACCTGATTTATCAAATACCTGCTTTGAATTGATTTGGCGGATTACCTTCTCTATTTCATTCTCATCACTCCAATTTGAAACAGCGTCCTTCAAAAATGCGAACATATCACATACCTTCAGATTAGCTCCACCATGTTTAGGTCCTTTCAAAGAGCCGATTCCGGCAGCTATTGAAGAATATGTATCTGTACCTGTAGATGACGTCACACGAACTGTGAATGTTGAGTTGTTACCTCCACCATGTTCTGAATGGAGAATAAGAAGCAAATCAAGCACTTTTGCATCAAGTGGCGTATAGTCTGCACCCTTCAGCATCCACAAGAAATTCTCAGCTACGCTCAATCCAGGTTTTGCATCGCGGATATGCAATGAACGGCCATGTTCCTTATGACGATACATGTTATATGCGTAAGCTATGATAGTTGGGAACTTAGAGACCAATTCTATGGATTGTCGCATTAAATTATCTCGTGAAGTGTCATCTGGATTTTCATCAAATGTATAGAATTCCATCACACTTCTGGAGAGTATATTCATGATATCATTTCCTTCAAGTTCGATGATATGTAGAATAGTCTGATGCTCCAAAGGCATATTGGAGAAGATCAAATCCTTGAATGATTCCAATTCTTCTTTGTCAGGGAGCCTACCAGATAGCAACAGAAATGCGATCTCTTCAAAACCGAAACGATTCTCTTTCTCAATGGCACGAACCAAATCCTTCACCTCATAACCCCTGAAGAACAATTTACCTTCAATAGGAGTTAAACTGCCATCGGCATTCCTTTCATAACCAACTACGTTACCGATATTGGTCAATCCTACCAGCACTCCTGTACCATCCTCATTACGAAGTCCACGTTTTACATCCAATTTCCTGAAAAGATCCGCATCCATCTTGGTGCAGTTCTTCATCTCATCGGACAACTTGTAAATCAGATACTCCTTGTTTTCATTCCGTTTCATAACAATTCTATAATATGTTTCACAAAATCACTTGTACTCAACGATTTGCCATTGCTCATCAGTTTTGCCAGATCGTTTGTAGCATAGCCCTCTACGAAAGATTTCTCAAGTGCTGAATAAACCACCTCAGCAGCATCATTCCAACCCATATGTTCAAGCATCATAACGCCACTGAGCAGATTTGAACATGGATTAACAATATTTTTTCCTGCGATATCTGGTGCTGTACCATGTGTAGCCTCAAAGATAGCCAATCCCTTCTCATAATTTATATTGGCTCCCGGAGCTATACCTATTCCTCCTACCTGAGCGGCAAGCATATCTGAAATATAATCACCATTAAGATTCAGAGTGGCAATAACACTATATTCTTCCGGTTTGATAAGAGCATTTTGTAGAAAAGCATCACATATCAAATCTTTTATCACCAATTTTCCAGACTCGATATCTTCGCCGAACTCCTTGGATGCCAACTCATACCCCCATTTTCTGAAGCCCCCTTCTGTATATTTCATAATATTACCCTTATGAACTAGAGTAACAGATGGAAGTTTATTTTCAATGGCGTACTTGCATGCTGCACGTACTAATCGCTGTGTACCCTCAATGCTGACAGGTTTAACTCCATATGAGCTTGTTTCAGGGAAACGTACTTTGGTCACACCCATCTCGCCACTAATGAAATCATAGAATTTACGAGCTTCTGGAGTTCCGCTCTCCCATTCAATTCCTGCATAAATATCCTCTGTATTCTCTCGGAATACAACCATATTGACATTTTCAGGATGTTTGACTGGGCTCTCTACGCCCTTAAACCATCTAACTGGTCTCAAACATACATATAGATCAAGATTCTGACGTAGATAGACATTCAAAGAACGAATCCCACCGCCAACAGGAGTAGTCAAAGGACCTTTAAGTCCTAAACCATATTTCGTGAAGGCTTCAAGAGTTTCATCCGGCATATAAGTACCAAGTGTATCAAAAGCTTTTTGTCCAGCTGGAACTGTCAGCCACTCGATTTTCCTGTCAGAATATGTTTTTGTCAATGCGGCATCAATAATAGTCATTGTAGCAGAGGTCACTTCAGGCCCTACTCCATCCCCTATGATAATTGGTACAATTACTTTCTGCATAAATAGTTCAAAGCTGATCCTGCACGGAACCAATCCAATTGTTGAGCATTGTAACTATGGTTGGCTACTATCTCATCTCTGCTTCCGTCCAAATGATTTAATATTATATTTACTTGTTTGCCAGGTTGAATAGCTGCACACTTGACATCTATCACATCCCCCTCTTTAACTTTATCATAGTCAGACACATCAGCGAATGTCAACGCTAAAACGCCCTGTTTCTTAAGATTCGTTTCATGGATACGTGCAAAGCTTTTAGCCATCACAACCCTAACACCAAGGAATCTTGGCTCCATTGCGGCATGTTCACGGCTAGATCCCTCTCCATAATTATCTTCAGCAATAACTATGCTCTGTTTCAAATCACGAGCCTTCGGAGCAATCGGACCGCTCTTTCCTGTAAAGGCATCGATAGCTCCCAACAATAGATTTTCAGAAATATTCTCCAGGTGACCGCGGTATTTAAGCCACGGACCAGCCATAGAAATATGGTCTGTAGTACACTTACCTTGTACTTTAATAAGTAAACCCAAACCATTCAAATCACTTCCGTTCCAAGGTAAAAACGGTTCAAGTTTTTGAAGCCTTTTACTTGAAGGATCAATAAATGGGCCATCAGTATTTAACTCTGAATTAGAAGTAGTAATACATCCTGATTCAAACTCCGCAAATCCATTCTTCGGAAGGACATCTCCACATGGGGCTTCAAGCCCTATAGGAATCTCGAATTTCCCACTGAATGCGAAGGCAACAGCTATCTCTGGAGAGACAATAAATGCGTGTGTATTTGGGTTACCATCAGCTCTTTTCGCAAAGTTCCTGTTAAACGATGTTACAATGGAGTTCGCCCTGGTCTTATCAGCATCACCTCGTTCCCATTGCCCAATACAAGGACCACAGGCGTTGGTCATAATCACTGCACCGACAGAGCGGAAAGTCTCAAGTATTCCGTCCCTTTCGGCTGTAGATTTTATTCTTTCACTGCCTGGATTGATTATCAATCTAGCCTTCAACTTCAAGCCCATCTTTATGGCACTATTTGCAACAGAAGCTGCACGTGATAGGTCTTGATAAGAAGAGTTGGTGCAAGAACCTATCAAAGCTACCTCAACCTTGTCAGGATACCCTTTCTCTTTTACTCTTTCAGGCATCGCACTCAAATTACATGCTAGATCCGGGGTAAAAGGACCGTTAACTTGTGGTTCAAGAGTAGAAAGATCAATATCAATCACCCTGTCGTAATATTTCTCAGGATCATTTATTACTCGATCATCAGCAACAAGACATTGAGCAACTGATGAGGCGGCCTTGGCGATATCGGAACGGCCGGTAGCACATAGATACTCAGCCATATTGTCATCATAAGGAAAGATTGAACATGTAGCTCCCACCTCTGCACCCATATTGCAAATGGTGGCCTTTCCTGTGCATGAAAGGTTTTTACAACCATCTCCAAAATATTCGATAATGGAGTTCGTACCACCTTTTGTAGTCAATATTCCAGCTAGTTTAAGAATTACATCTTTCGGAGCTGCCCATCCTTTTAAAGATCCGGATAGACGCACTCCAATTATATTAGGCATCTTCAATTCCCACTCCATTCCAGTCATGACATCCACAGCATCGGATCCACCTACCCCAATGGCTATCATACCCATACCACCGGCATTTGGTGTATGAGAGTCAGTTCCTATCATCATTCCACCTGGGAAAGCGTAATTTTCAAGAACAATCTGGTGTATAATCCCTGCTCCAGGGCTCCAGAAATCCATTCCATATCTGGCTGCAGCCTGTTGAAGGAAAGAATACACTTCTGAATTCTCTTTAGCGGCACATGGTAAATCAACCTGATAACCATCTTTTGCACAAATCAAGTGATCACAGTGGATGCTGGTAGGTACTGCAGCATTGCTTCTACCTGAATTCATAAACTGCAATACTGCCATTTGAGCTGTGGCATCCTGCATAGCGACTCTATCAGGAGAGAAGAAAGCATACTCACCACGTTTTGGATAACTAATTGTATTTTTATCATATAGATGAAAATACAACAACTTTTCAGCTAATGTTAAAGGGTGCCCAACGTTCTCCGAAATCCTGCATACGGATTGATACAATGACCGATAGAATTCTGAGTAATTCATAATCAAACAAGAATGATTCCTAAACCAACTTTCGAATGAAAATTATGTTTACAAATTGCCGTAATCAATTTTCGCTCTAAAGGTAATACTATTTTTAATTTAGCAAAAACTATCGAAAAAAAACCTCCCACGGCGCTCTACCTTAGTATTTTCGTCATGGAAGGTAAATATTTTAATAGATTGAATCGAAAATTAACAATTCACTATTAACTGTTAAGTCTAGAGTTAAGAGTCTAGAGTATTAACTCGCTAATAGCTCTGTGCGATTGCTATGAAGTCTTCTGCTTTAAGAGCAGCGCCACCAATAAGGCCACCGTCGATATCTTTACAAGCAAAAAGCTCTTTTGCATTTGATGGCTTGCAGCTACCGCCGTAAAGGATTGACATATCGTCAGCAACTTTTGCACCGAATTTGTCAGCTACAACTTTGCGAATGAAAGCGTGAATCTCCTGAGCCTGTTCTGCTGTAGCAGTAAGGCCTGTACCGATAGCCCATACTGGTTCGTAAGCAATTACTACATTAGCGACCTCTGCAGCCGAAAGTTCGAAAAGAACCTCTTTAATCTGAGCTTCAACAACATCGAAATGTTTGTTTGCAAGGCGTTCTTCCTTCATTTCACCTACACAGAAGATTGGGCTGATACCAGCCTCTAATGCAAGACGCATCTTCTTTACTAGTTTTTCAGAAGTTTCACCATAGTATTGACGACGCTCTGAGTGTCCAAGAATTGTATAAGTGCAGCCAGCGCTCTGTAGCATTGATACAGCAACTTCACCAGTGTAAGCACCTTTAACTTCGTCAGCGCAGTTTTGGGCTGATAGAGCTACTTTTGAACCTTTGATTGCCTCTGCTACTGATACCAAGTGGGTAAAAGGAGGAGCAATGATTAGGTTAACATCCTGTGGTACTTCATTAAGCTTTGCAACAACGTCTTTTGCCAAGCTAACACCTTCAGCAACATTTGTATTCATTTTCCAGTTGCCGGCAACGATTTTTCTTCTCATAACGATTTATATTTTAAAAGTAAATTTCTCAAAGATAACTCGGCAAAAGTACAAAAAAAACTATTACAAATAGAGAAATATTCCAGCTATTGCAGAGAGTATTATTAAATAGATTGTGTTGAATCTAAACCATGTGGCGACAGCGCAAACACCGAAAATGACAAAACTCTTCCAATCGATGAATGTCTGTCCATTTGCAAACATTAACGCTGCGGAGCCAATCAATCCGACAGTCATAGGTTTCAACCATGAAACTATCCCTTTTACAAATTGATTGGAGTAAAGTTTCATATAGAAATGAGCTATCATCATCATCAATGTCAATGGAGGAAGAGAAACAGCGAATGTCGCAATTATTGACCCCCAAACATCTCCTGTCACTGAATAGCCCACATATGTCGCACTGTTTATGGCAATCGGGCCCGGAGTCATCTGAGAAACAGCTACAATATCCTGCAACTGTGTAGCTGTTATCCAAGAATGTTTTACCACAATTTCATTCTGGATAAGCGACAGCATTGCATAGCCACCGCCAAAGCCAAAGAAACCTATCTTCAGATATGTTAAAAAAAGTTGCAGGTATATCATCTCTTCTTGATATTTAACGATACAGAGACAACTCCTATTATGATCCCTGCCAGAATAAAGAATATTGGCGACAGATTTGTTAGCCAGATAACAAGAGCCACTGCTACAGAAATTATCATAAAGAACCACTTCAGATCCTTCATCCAACGAATGAACGGCACAGCAATCAAAGCGACTACTGCCGGTCTTACACCTTTGAAAGCAGCTTCAACGTAAGGATTGCCCTTATATCCGGACAGAAAAACCACAATAAGCAAGATGATTGTAAAACATGGAATAATCGTTCCCAGAACTGCTGCAAGGGCTCCTTTGTAGCCATTCATCTTATAGCCTACAAATACTGCTGTATTGAGTGCGATAGGACCTGGCGATGATTGAGCAAGGGCGAATTGGTTACGGAAATCATCCCTGTCAAACCAGCCTTTACGATCAATTATCTCCCTCTCTATCATCGGGATCATCGCATATCCACTACCGAATGTGAATGCACCTATTTTGAAGAATGTCCAAAATAAATCAAGCAACATATTATTAAATTATCACCTATCTACACTTGCTGCAACCCTCTGCACGTCTTCCATTGTCATCTTTCCGAAGAGTTGTACTATCGTCGTCTCATCATCTTCCAATGCAAAAAGCACGAACTCCTCTACGGTGATGTCATCTTTTGATTTGATATAGCCGGCAATCGTATCCTCATCATCTCGCACCTGAAAAATCAAGCTGTAGTTTTTATCTTTCGAAATGAGAGACCGCTCAGCATTCAACCGTCTTATCCCTTGCTCCTCCTCTGAAGATAGGACAACCAGCAGTGTTAACTTTTTCAAAATTGGTCCTAAATCTACATCATCCACCTCATCTGCCAATTTATTCAAAATGCCAGTGTTTGCCAGCCATTTCAATGGCATATAAACAGAAGTAATATCTTTGGAATCTCCAAATTTGTCGTACAATTTACTAGTTGTTTGGGCAGCTAATGACACCGATCCCAAAATTAATAAAGTTAATAATATAATCGTTCTTTTCATATCGATAAAATTTTATTTCATTGCATCAACTATAGTCTTTATTGAATTCCCCAGAGTCTCATCAGCCAGATATACTGCATCATAGCTCTTCTCAAACCCTTTGGAAACCAAAGCCATGGACTCCTGAAACTTGGCCATTGCCTCCTCCTCGCTCATCTCAACATTTGCAGTGTAAGTATCTTGAGGCAACCTATGTGGCAAAAAAGCCACCAAACAGATAGCCAGAATTGCAACTGCTGCGGCGGCATATCTGAATGAGATTTTTACTCTTCTACCCTGACGGTCTTGAGATGCAAGCCTTTCTATCATATTGGCAAGGTCGCCGTCCAATGATTCCGGGACCTCAACCTCATCGAAATTATCAGACAAGATTGCAAACAACTCTTTATCTGAATCCATCTCATAAGTTGACTCGTCGGAGGCAAAATATTGTTTTAGAACAATCTCCTCTTCAAGCGATGTTTCACCTGCATAAAATCTATTCAACAAATCTTTTATCTGACTATTATCCATAACTCTCTATTTTTTCCTTTAACAATGTCCTTATTCTGGAGAGTATCGTCCTAACATTTTGTTCGGACAATTCTGTCACTTTACTAATCTCTTCAATTGAGCAGTCGCCGAAGTGCCTTAGATTGAACACTTGCTGTTGTTTCTGCGGAAGGGATTTTATTATCTGCTTGACATATTCAACCTTATCTTTCGCATCAATTCGGTTCTCAGGGGGCGAAGTTTCATCCTTTAAATATGGATAATCGCACTTAACCTTACGGGATCTAACCTTATCGATGGAACTATTTTTTGTCATCGTAACTGCAAATGCCTCAACTGATTTAAGGTCCACCAGCTTTTCACGCATATTCCACAACTTGACATACACATCCTGCAAAACATCTTCAGAACTCTCTCTGTCATGAAGAATCGAAAATGCTATACGATATAGCTTTTCGCTATAGACCAAGACATTATCTTTAAACTCCGTAGATGTCATTTTTTAAACAATAACAATCACTATTTCCATTTCTCAAAGTTACAAACCATAGACGGAAGCATCATACTTTTGTTACAAAATAATAGTAACTTTGTTCTTGAATAATAGTTTGCATGTATGGATTACATAGTTGTACATATCAATATCAAACCTTTTTCTGAAAATTATGCCGAGATTATCGAGGCAGAGATTTCAGATCTTGGATTTGACAGTTTTACTATAGAAGAGCCTTTCCTAAACGCATATATCCCTGCAGAGAATTTTTCCAAACAGGATTTCAAAACAATTGTCAGTGGATTTCAAGGTGGAGAATTTGAAATATCGCATGAAACCGAATATGTTAAGGAGCAGAATTGGAATGCTACATGGGAGAGTGATTTCGAACCGGTAATCATAGGTCGCAAGTGCACTATCAAAGCTCCATTCCATCACAATCTTCCTCGTAGCAGATATAATATTACAATTAATCCTCAAATGTCCTTTGGTACAGGTCATCATCAAACCACATCTCTAATTGTAGATACGATGATCGATGACAAATCCTTTATTGAAGGAAAAAAAGTGCTTGATATGGGGTGTGGGACAGGGATTCTGGCTATTATGGCAGCTAAACTCGGAGCCGCCTCCCCTATTTATGCAATAGATATTGAGCACATCTGTATGGTATCAGCTATAGAGAATGCAAGGAGAAATCGTGTAAGCAACAAAATTAGAGTGCTATGCGGCGACGCCTCACTTATCCAGGCCAATAGTTACGACATCATCTTCGCAAACATCAACAGAAACATATTGCTCGAAGATATGGCCACCTATCATCGTGCATTACACCCTGGAGGAGTCATCTATATGAGTGGTTTTTTCTGCGAAGATATTCCACTTCTGGAGAAAGAAGCCAACCGACTCGGCATGCATCTATACGAACACAGGGCAAAAGAGAACTGGGCACTTATAAAAGTGAAAAAAGATTAAAAAATATTTGCGGAAAATAAAAATATATCTATCTTTGCAATCCCAAACAACGCGGGCGTGTTGAAATTGGTAGACAATCCAGACTTAGGATCTGGTGCTTAACGGCGTGGGGGTTCGAGTCCCTTCGCCCGCACTTCACGAA
This sequence comes from Bacteroidales bacterium UBA1769, assembly GCA_002314725.1. Lineage (GTDB taxonomy): Bacteria > Bacteroidota > Bacteroidia > Bacteroidales > UBA932 > Cacconaster. The sequence goes on along the minus strand of DCGV01000018.1, from coordinate 2,221 downwards.
AAAGACAACTTTAACGAGTTGTCTTTTTTCGTTCGTGCGGGCGATGTGCATCGCTCGCTCGCAGCCCGCACCTTCTATTCATTGAGGGGCGTTTGAAAGATACTTCAGACTTGCTCTTCATCATACCTTCTCAAGACAGCATGGGTTATTTACTTAAAATCAAATACCCTGTCAAAATTAGTCACAGCGAAGATCTCCATAACCTCTGCTCTGACGCTAACCAGTTCAAGGTGACCGCCTTCTGCCAAGCACTTTTTGTAGATTGAGATCATTTGTCGAAGACCTGATGATGCGATATACTCAAGTTGAGAGCAATCTATGCTAATCAATTTATCAGCATGCTCAAGTACCTTATCCACCTCAGGCTGAATTTCAACTGTTGCCGGAGTATCCAATTCCCCTTTCAAAACGACGTCAATGCGTCGATCGGTTACATTATAAGTAAGTTCCATATTATATTCTTTTTATTAGTGTCAAATTATTATTTCCTCCCTCTCTTCGATATTGGATCTCGTCGAAAGTGGATTTCATCATCGGGATCCCCAAACCACCTATTTGAAGATCGTCAGTCTCTTTAGGACAATATGTAGTAGGATTGAATTCAATACCGGAATCCTTGATTGTAAAGATAAGTTTTCCTTGACAAAGTTCTGTTCTTAACTCTATCTTCTGGTTAGGTTTATCATATGCATAGTGGACACAATTGGTCAAAGCCTCATCGAGAGCTGCGCGAACTTTCATCTTGGTCTTGGTATCCATAGGACATTCGTTGAACAATTCTTCAGTAAATGACGAAATTTTCTTCAATTGTCTTATATCATTTTCTATAACGAGAGTTTTGGGACGTGCGATATTTCTGAAGGTCATCAATGTAATATCGTCACTCTGATCCATACCTTTTTCAAACTCGGCAATATTTGACACGATATAGTCATCAATCTCTTTAGCACTTAATTGTTTACTCTGAGAAATCAATTGAAGAAGCCGCTCTTTCCCTAACAGTATATTTCCTTTTGACCTTGCTTCGGTAACACCGTCTGTATAGAACAGAAGCAATCCGTTCTTTTCAATTGTAAATGAGCCTTCATTATATTCTGTATTAGAATCAAAACCTAGTGGGAGTGTGCTGATTGTATTCAGATATTTTGGTGAATCATCTGAGGAACCGGACCAAAAGATAGGATTATCGTGTCCTGCATTGCAATACCTAGTGGAACCGTTCGTTACATCCATCACTCCAACAAAAGCTGTAACGAAAATATTCTGATCATTATTGGTACACATCTCTCTGTTGATACCGCTAATTATCTCGGAAGGCGTCAGTCCATTCATAGCAAGACTTCGGAACAGACTTACTACGCGGCTCATACTCAGAGATGCCGGAACGCCCTTACCTGCAACATCTCCAATACAGAAATAGAGAAAACCATTGGACAATTGATAATAATAGAAATCGCCACCCACTTTCTTGGCAGGAATAAGTGTTGCGTGGATATCTAACTGTAAGAGATGGCGTTCTCCCCTTGGAAGCATTGACTTCTGGATAGAAGAGGCTGTTTCCAACTCCTTGGCATTCGAGATCTCATTTACAACTTTTGATGTCAATTTTCTAATATTGAGCAGACATAGGATGATAATCACCAATCCACCCATTATCATAATAAATAAAAGAGTATGGAATGTGGCCACCATTGTACCTCCGGAGATGTTATAATCAGCAACATAGAAGAACAGAATGTCTTCTTCAGTTTCATAATCTGCAAAGAAAGAGACACGTAGCTTCTTATCATATAATATCCGGCTTTTATGTAAAGGATTTGTCCTCTCTTTAATAATGAGCTCACTAGCCGTCTCCCCATATGAATCACGTATCACATCTCTTGCATCGCCTACCAATCCATTGGAATTATAAATAATAGAATAATCACTGTCGATAATGAAAAAGTCTCCAGCATAGGGATCAATAGCGACATTACGTAGACTATCTACAATAGAAGGTTCTTCTTTAATTCTTTCACTGTATGGAGTGTAATATGAAGCATAATCATTCAAATCAGATGTTATTCTGGCAGTCTCCTCCTTATCTATTATCGGTGCAAGCAGAAAATAGTTCAGCATCATTCCACTGAAGAATACTATCGCGATAATAATCTGGTTACCAATACCGTAATATCTTTTCCTTTTTGCCATTGCTCAATTACTCAAGTTTCGCAAGTAACTA
>DCGV01000060.1 GCA_002314725.1 Bacteroidales bacterium UBA1769 | reverse complement strand
CCGTACTCAAGGACAGATATTTCCAATTTGGTGAAACTCACAAATTCATCGTCGATGAAATTCATATAGACACCAACTCTAACAAGACTTTCTACATTCTCTCCGACGAGTATGGAATCACCCACCGTTACTATCCAAAGGAATCTGACACCCTTAAGAAAAGCGGAGAGGCAATATCTTTGGTGATAAACGGAATCGTACCTGCTCAGCCTGGGAAGAACAATGCGAGACTGGACCTCACAGCCGAGACTCCTAAGACATCTGTTTCAACTGCAATAGAAAAGCCTGTATATCCTAGATATGCCGGAAAGAAGAACTTCGGTACAGAGGATTCCAAGAAGGAATTCAAGAGCTCTATCGTATATCCGGCAGGAGAAACTACTGCGGATATTGACAGGCAGTTGGGCATCATATGTCGCACCATAGCCGGTTTCATGAACGCAAACGGAGGTATCCTCTATATCGGAGTATCTGATAATGGCTACATCTGCGGAATAGAGGATGATTACAGCCACCTCAATGACGGAGAGGAGGACTTTGTTTACAAAGAGAATGACGACCAGTACATGCTGAAAATTGCCAATCGCATATGTTCCGTATTGGGCAGAACGGCCGGCACTCTTATCAATATGAGAATAGAGGAAGCTGACGACCACAAATACTGCGTCGTTGAGATAAAGAAAGCTTCCCGTCCTATCTGGTTTGAAAGAACCAAACTGTTTGTAAGAATAGTGACGACCAACCGAATGCTGAAGGACGATGAGATTACTCAATTTGTTCTCGACCGCGTATCTAAGAATTCATTCGTGAAACAGAAAGAGGAGGAAAAGCCAGTTGAAGACAACTATTCATCAGAGGTGGTGAAACCCGTTCCTGCTCCTGTAGCTGCTACGGTTGCACCTGTTACTGTGACCAAGACTAAAAAAGCCTGGAGAAATATCACATTCTACGACGACGGAGAGTGGTCTTTCCAGAAAGACGCACTTCTGGGCAGTGATGTTGTTTGCTCAACAGAGATTCCATGTGACGCAAAGCAGAACAACTTGATTCTCATCCTTGCATATGAAAATGGCCACGTAGAGGCAACATACCTTAAGGAAGTTCTCTACGGAAAAAACGGGCTTCTTCCTGAAGGAAGTAGACGTAAACAGGGTCTGTTCCTCGCAAACGGAAAAGTTGTTTCCTTGCTATGCGTCAAGAAAAAAGATATGCTTCTTCTTACCAGTGAAGTGGCCGGAGAGAAATATGTCAAAGCTCTTGATGTCGACACCCTGGGCATCCATGACAAGATGGGCAAGGGCAACGAGATTATCCGCGAAGATGGAGCTGTTCTGGTTAGTGCTGTTAAGGTTCTTGACGATGTGGGTTCAAGGATCGCGCTCAAAGGAAGCGGTATTTTCATTGAGAAGAATCAGAAGTATACCAAGGGCGGTGTAAAGCTTGCTCTACTGGCTCCTACTTACAAGGATATGATTGACAACCTGTCAAATCTTTCCGGTGGAGACATAAAGCAGCTTTCATAAGAGATTCCCCTATTGTGAAACGGAACGCACCTCTTTTATGGGATGCGTTCCGTTTTGTTTATGTTTGCAAAGTGAAAGATCGCTATTTCTTACCTTTTTTCTCGAACTGGAGTTCTAGATCTATTGATCCTTCATTAACCAGTTCCACCAAGTCATTCCCGGACAAGAGCCCCATGTAGTATAAATAGGCGGCTACCTTATTCCAATCCATGTAAGCCCCTGTACCATCCCCATCAGATTTCAATGGAGCGCCCAACGCTCCGTCATCGATAGTCAGTTCTCCGTATGCCTTTGGGGATGACGTCCACTCCTTTTGTGTTGGATTCTCATTAATTCCGTAAAGAGGAATTTCATGCTCCTTAAACCAGTCTAGAGCCGGCTGCAGGGTATCAACACCTGCAGAATCGTGACTTCGCATTGTACTGAGCACCAGATTGCAGCCATTAGCTATCAGCCGCTTCAACACAGGCACAGCTCCAATATCTTTACCGATTGCCGGGTACGCATGCCTTACCACAGTCCCGTCGAAATCCAGAACTATACAATATCCGTTCTTGTCCATCTGCTACAATTTAATATTCTCGCAACCGGGGAAGAGATTCAGGAAAGCTTGAGCATCTTTTGGACGGGCTGATGAAGAAAACCTTAAACCTTCAACAATTGCATTTGCGAATAACTCAGAATAATTCCATTCATCCAATTTTTCGCGAATCTGAATATCTTCATCACTATTATCAGGAATAGGAATAGGTTTTAACGTGGTTGCCATTTTATACAAAGAGGCCGCTAGACCATAAATATCAGCTCGTGGGTCGAATTTAACCATTCTGTCAGCGCGGCCAACTTGTATTCGATTTCTTGAATCTTGCCAAATTCTCATCTCGGGAGCTGAGAACTCACTGCAGCTCATCCTTCCCCAACGATTAATCAGGTGTCCTTCTTTATCATATTTTTTAGCAACTCCGAAATCAATCAATATCGCTTGCCCATCATCCCCCAACATGATATTCTCCGGCTTTATGTCAAGATGAAGGACATTATCATTATGTGCCAGATGTAACGCTTTACATAATGGAATCACAACATCATTAATAAGCATCTTTTCAGAAAAAGGATATCTTGCTTTGCATAGATCATCAAAAGATTTTTTTGAATAGAATGGCATTAGATAATATGATGTCTCTGTTTCTTCACTTTCAAAATAACCAAAAGCAGGAGCAATATGGCTATCAGGAGTATTCCCAAGTTTTTCCATTATGTCCGCTTCTTCCTTGAAGCCATTTTTATCCTCGTCATGTTCATACTCATCAATTTCCGCCCTCAATTCATCTCTGCTCGAATCTCCCCACGGGAAAAACTCCTTCATAACAACATTACACCGTTCATCACATGTCTTATTGTGCGATAAAACCTTATATGTATATCCAAATGCTCCATGCCCAAGAAACTTCTCAATAGTATAATCATAACAACCATTTGAAAGAACCGTGCCTTCCGGTAATGACTTCATCTTTGCGACTTCATCCGCGTCCATTCTGCGAAACAAAGTCAGATTCAAAACTTCATCTTCAGAAAAATGCTCCGGTACCATCTTATTCAAGCCATACGGATAAAGTTGACGAATTACATAATCTTCATGCAATTCGTGCATGAGCCAGTTAATCCATTCTTCCCGTTCATCATAATCTTCCCATCTGTCAAGTATCTCAAAAGCATATCCATCTTGAAAGAATGTATTTCCATAATGCTCAAACAATCTAGGCTCCAATTCACCTGCAGTATTAGTGATCAAGCAATCCGATACCATCTTGTATGCGGGTGCAAATAGAGATGATATTCGCTGTTTTTTTAACCTACGGGTTTCACTGTCGATTGAAGCAAGAATTCTTTCCTGCCTGTTTGTCCTCTCTATATCATACGTATACTTCGGAATCTTTTTGATATAATCTCCTAACCTAATACGCCGATACTCAGACCTCTCCTCTTCCGGCAGGAAGACCAGAGACTTTAAAAAGGCTTTATTCAGCGCATTGGAATTCTTGATTAATACACACGCCACGTCATCTGCTAACAGATCTTTTACATCTCTGTCAGATAGCCAAGGATATGTCATATTCAAGAACCGGACGCGTTTTTTCATTCCTTTGGGTTTGCAAACGTTAACTAGTACTGCGACTTCCCCAAAAGGAAGCAATATAATTGCATCTAGCCAATCTCTCCTAACAGTTTCTTTGAATAATGGACTTTGGTTTTCAAAAATCTCTTTTGGAGAAACAATGCCTGCAAATTTCCCTCTGTCAACAAAAGAGTCAAGACAGTGGGAAAGGCAGAAGTCAAATGCTGATTTACCCTCCATATATCCTAAGTATGTAGAAACTACATAATCCGGAGTAAATCCATCAACCCATTGTTTTGAATCTCTGACTTTAATATCATAACCTCTTTGTCCTGTGCCGTAACACAACAATCTTGCTACGGACAATAATTTGTTATTTTCATCACCATCCGCATACAACTTTTCTCCTGCACCAATCATTGCCCCGGCGAAAGCACATCCTGCAAATGGATTATAAACTTTCCCCTCGCCATCATAATCTATGAGTGCCGAAAGTGCTTCAGCAACTTGGATTCTTGGTCTCTTTGGTTGAATACCGGAGAGCTCTAAGAGGATATTTGCATGATTCAGGAAAGTACTTTGAAGTTCACCCTGCGGAGCTGCTTCAAATTCTCGTGCCATGCATATTGTGGCATATTGTCTTTGCGCTTTATCACTCTCTACATGACTCGAATGGTTAATGAGTATCCCTTGTCTATGATGATACTCTTGCACCACCGTTACTGTATCATATTTATGAAAGATGTTGTAAATATCCCCTAACTCATTCGGAATATCACCAAAAACACCTATCTGTGTTGCTCCTACAGCTTTTGCTTGCTTCAACCTTTTCTTCAGGGACGGATTTAAGCGTACCCATTCATAAGAGCCAACCTCATCAATATCAATAGAGGCAAATGTTGTGTACCCTTTTCTACATTCAGTACCAACGTATAGTTTTCCTTGTGATGCAAGAGCCAACATCAACAGTGGCATCAAGGTATCTGGATTATAATGGTAATAATCGTTTATTGAACTGCGCAACGTAGCAGGATTATGTTTTATTTGTGCCATGTTCGAATTAGTTATTAGTGTCTTGATTTGCTTGTTTGCATAAAGGTACAAAATTTTCCTTCATCCCGTATAATTCTTAGCGACGAGCGGAAATATCCCAAGTAAATTGCGGTATTATTAGTGAACGATATTATCATTCCTTTTTTTTGCGTTATTTTTACTCAAAAAGTATGGTAATTAGGAAAATAAGTAATAGCTTTGCGTTAATTGAA
>DCGV01000031.1 GCA_002314725.1 Bacteroidales bacterium UBA1769 | reverse complement strand
TGTTTCTATCTTTCCATTCCGAGTTGTTGGATTATCTTCTTCCTCTTAATGAATACATCCATTGGAAGAGGTTCCTTGCCTGTCCGCTCAACCATACGCTTATAGAAGGCATTGAGGACTCGCATGATATTCCCGGTATTGTGACCGCTTTCCTCACGATATCCGTATATGTTTGGAGGAGCAATCCCTTTGTCTGCCGCGTAGAACACCCAGTATGTACAGAGTGCTATATCTGTGCGGTGGAGTCCCATAGCACAAGCGATATAGAAGTTGCCTTCATCAATAGTTTTGCAGAGCATCTGGAAATGTTCAATCATATCATCTATGAGTTTTCCGCTCTTATCTACCGGATAGTAGACATAACGCGTACCGAATCTCCTGCAGAGATCCTGCATACGACTATAAACCCCATCCTCACGAAGATCAATGATAGTATGAATTCCTGCCTCAATCATAGTTGGCCAGGCATATGTCTGCTTGTTTGAAGAGAGCGTTCTTCCCCTCACACCACCATAAACAGGATGGATGTCCGGAATATTTGTAGCAAGAATCTTCTCAACATCAAGCGTCTGGCTGGTTGGGACGAAACTTCCGATTTCATTTTTTTCCTTTCTTTCTTCGGGACCTGATTCCTTTGCTACGTGCCATCCATCGCAATAGACGCACTTGTAGATGGAATAACTTCCTCCATTCTTTATACCCATCTCTTTTGCAACAGATGCGGCCTTTTCCTTGGAAGTGTATGCCTGTTTGGGACGATGGTCACTTCTTCGGCAGTGAGCAAATTCAGAGAAGACTCCCCAAGACTTTCGCTGGAAGAAAGTCTTTGGATGCGTCATCTGATCAATGAACCAGACACCTATGTTTTTTATACTAATCTTTTCCATTTGTTTATTTTACCTGAACTATGATTCCCGAATAGTCATCATCTGAATTTTATTATATTCTTTTGCGAAGATATTTAATTTGGCAATCATAGCATTCAAATCATTTACTCTTGTAGGGCATCTCTATTATAAGTCCATATCAAGTTTTTTTCGTTTTTTAATCTCTCTTAGAACATCAAACACAAAACGAGGCCACTTGGGTGAGGGTGGCAATTCCCTTAAAACCAATCTGATGCCAAGAGAACATCCCCATTCGCCATAGACCTCACTTACGGACCTTTTCCAATACCCTTCAGGATAGTCATCATTTATGCCAAGGGCAAAATAAGACACGCCCGTTCCTGCAGAATTATCTGGTGTGCAATGCTTATAGTCCCAAGTATCGGTCAGCTCAAAACACCCCGCACTATTATTTTTATTAATGACACTTTCATCTTTTGCCAAAACCCATTCTTCCTCTGTAATAAGATCGAATCTATAGACTGAAGGTGCATATTGATTCAAATATTTAATCAATTCTGATATGGGATGATATCCTATATCCAAGATGTACTCATCAGCAGTATAATTTTTATCATAATAAACGATTAACTTTTCAATGCCAAGAATTAACTTCCATGTCAGCAATGTCTTTGCCACTAACGTGGTCGTATGATTTTTCTCGCCATCTGTTGACTTTAAAGTAATAGGAGCAAACTCGATAGAATAGTCTTCTCCATTTATCAGAGGGATATTTATAACAGTAATCATCAATATTTCGTATAACAGTTAATACTATTGTGAGTTTCAAATACTTGAAACAAAACTCCTTATTTTATTGCCACATCGGCAATGGCGCCATTCTCATCAAAGGAAACAGAATTGAGAGACACTATTGCCAGTGCTGGTTTCATTTGCGGAATCTTCTCCAAATCAATCGTAACTGACTTGTCTTTATTCACGGAAACGGCAGGATGCTTTACGCAATTTTCAATGAGCACGTTGAGCGCCTTATTGCCGGCAACCTGAGCACCACATTTGAACAACCCGCCAATAAATGATAGTGGTGAAGGGCAGGGATCCATTATTATTCCCGATGTTGGCAATGGTATGTTTGTATCTCCTCCTATTCGGTAAGACAATGTAATGGATTGTGGTTCAGCTTGTAATACGCTCACATGAATTGGAATGCTGAAAATCCGGGCTATGATTTCCTCTTTGCTGCCTCCGAATTCAAATTTTACACTCTTTCCGGTATTGTTGGAAACCAGTTCCGACAGTTCATTATACGTTATTGATATTTTATGACAATAAAGTTAACTATTATTTCAAAACGGGCCATAGCCAAAGTCTATGACCCGCGGATTGCAGCCCGACGCGCTGGGCCTGCAGGTTCTTACACGCAAGAAGAACTATTCGTCTTTGATGTTTTCATAGTAATCCTCAGACATTGAAGCACACACTTCATTCCCAGCCTTTGCAAGACGGTCAAAGAATCTTGTCCGTGCACGTTTTTCCCGGGCAAACATTATTGCCGTACCTTCCGCTGAAGAAGAGAAATCCAGACAGTTCCTTATCCCAATGCTGGTTCCGACTGCTTCGGCATCCTGATTGGCGCCGATGTATGAGAATACCCATCCTTCGCCTTTAAGTTTATCAACAAGACAGGTAATGGCTTTGCTGTCATATTCGGTTGAAGCGTTCTCGTATCCATCGGTGATGACGCTTACCAACACTTTGTCCTCTTGCTCAATATTCTTCTGAAGTTCGGTAATACTGAAGCCCATTGCATCAAATAGAGGCGTACAGCTTGTTGGCTGGAAATCACTGTAAGAAAGTTCCTTCACATCTAAGGCAGATGCGCCGTCGTAAAGCTTTCTTGTTTCAGAGCTGTTGAATGATACTAACGTTATGTAGTGTGTCTGATTTTCGTGTTTCTTCTGCGACTCACGAATAGTCTGGATGGTCTCATTGACACCATCAACAGCCTGCTTATGGATGGACTCCATAGAACCACTCGCATCCAGAATGATTAAGTTGTAAATTTTAGTGCTCATTTTGCTTCATTGTTTGAAGATTCATTGTTGTCTTCGTCATCAAAGTCAAGATTGTCTATGCCTGGTCCGAAGAATGCATAATTCATAACTCCCAGAACTTCTTTTGTGATCTCAACGCCAGCGGCGTCTCCAAGGACAGAGTCTATACCACAATATGGACAGATCGCTGTCATATCACCTCTTCCGTCAGAATCGCACCATTCGTGGATTTCATCCGGCGAGAAAGTATTCCCGCAGTGGAAACAACCGCATTTCTTGCTCTCCTGTACCTGTTTATAGTTACGGAACGTACTGTGATGAAGTGAAAAGAGTTGTGTTTGGATTTCTCTCTTTGTCATATAGTATGTGTCATTTTGTTTAACATATCTCTGAACTCCTTCATACCTTCGGTGGCCACATTCTTGATATGGTTGACACCGAGCACTGCCGAAGCAGGTGTCTCTGACGGGTCAATCATATATATGTCGCAGCCATCTTGAGCATAATTGCAAAGTCCAGCAGCAGGATAGACCTGCATTGAAGTGCCGATAATGAGGAGAATATCCGCCTGCTGAACGAGCCTTGCCGCTTTGCTGAGGTTTGGGACTTCCTCACCGAAGAATACAACGTGCGGGCGCAGCTGCTTGAGATTCGGACCTCCAACTTCACCTATTTCGACGGGACGGTATCCAATGTCCTGAACGTATTCTGTCGAAAACCCATCTTTGGATGTATAGCAGTCAAGCGGTCTCACTTTGGTCAGTTCGCCGTGAATATGGAGTACATGTTTGCTCCCAGCTCTTTCATGAAGATTATCTACATTCTGGGTAATAATCCTCACATCATAATCATCCTGCATGCTGGCAAGAATCAAATGCGCCTCGTTTGGTTTTACTTCCGCAAGTTGCGCCCTTCTGGCATTGTAGAATTCAGTTACCCTCTTTGGGCTTTTGGCCCATCCAATCGGACTGCAAATTTCTTCGAAGGGGACATTATCCCAAAGGCCGTCTCCTCCGCGGAAAGTTTGAATACCGGACTCGGCGCTTATCCCGGCGCCTGAAAGAACCACCAGTCTAGTTTTCTTATTATTATCCATAATCATCATGGTTATTATTAATGTTGGTATCAAACTCATCCAGGTTATCTATCACCTTCTGTTCCCTGTCAGTTATCTTCTCAATATCTTTTTTTGCGAAGATACACACGAGGTTTGATCTGCTTGAACTTTTGTCTAGCAGAATGACCTTATGCCCCTCTGCTGTTTCCCAAAAGGAGGTCCAGGATCGGATCCTGAACATCATCTTCTCTCCCGATGGGCAGATGCTCCTTCTCCATCACCCATTTGAGGAATTGAATCCGGTCAGGGCTGTCGGTTTTCTCATAGTACGCAGTAATATAATTCCCATTGCCGTCATCATATATTTCTCCAATCGCATAACTATCAAAGATTTTTGATAGAACGTAATATGGGGCGGAATAATCTGTTCCTTTCTTCTTTGCCGCGCTGTATTCTTCATTTCTGAATACTCCTATTCCACAGACAGCAGATGGCGAATATTCGCACTTCGGGAAGTCACAAACAGCTATCCGGCCTCCATTGACTCCATACATTCTTACAATAGCTCTTTCAGATCCCTCGATTTCTCCTAAATCATAGATTGGGACCAGTTCCTCTCCGAGGAACCCCCTGCTGTCAACCGACGGGTCAAACAGGTCCGTACGGGCATGAGCAAAAGAAGACGGAATTATTCCAAAATCAAAGATATATCTTTCAGCCCTCTGGTCAGAAGACTCTTCGGGTTCTGAATATTTCTGTTTCGCCATTATTGTCTATCAAATAAAGTGGTACCTATTATCTGTCTTCAATATTATGAGTAGGGTGTTAAGTTAGTTGTTTGAA
>DCGV01000101.1 GCA_002314725.1 Bacteroidales bacterium UBA1769 | reverse complement strand
TTCATAGATTATTTACCTTTTTCATATAGCAGAACCAATATTCCAAGCTTACGATATCGCAATTCGGAATTGTAGGTATCCATAATGATTACGGACTTGCTAACATCGAGAGGAAGAATTGACATTTGGACAATTGTTTTGTTAAAATTGAAGAGACTCGTCAGCCTTACTGTTCGCTTTCTGAAATAATCTGGCGAATGACATCAAAAATGGCATTGAAACTGTCAAACGTGAAACATTTTGTATACTCGTCACATCGTAGAACTGCATCTGCAAATGAATCCTTTGAACATGCGACAGAATTTGTCTGCTCCAAATCATCTTTGCAAAATACTTTCTCGTCAATGATGCCATTGACAGCAATTTTGTTCTGTATTTTCCCTGTTCTTGTTTGATATTGTCCATCTTTACTATTCCCGGAATCAAAGAATTCGTCTCCAAGGAATAATCGGCGGTTATTACTATCTTTTGACAATAAATCCTCCCTGTGGTAATAGTGTTCTATCGAAATTTTATTACCATATTCTGATTCGTTTACTAAAGGGATTGCAAATGCGAATACATTGTTTCCGAAATTTTTATATGAGCTAGAACCATCGGTCGCAAAAGTTGTGTATTTTTCGGAATCCCTATCAAACACACCTATAATTTTACGCTTTTGTTTGATTTTAGACAATTGGTTAATCATATTCTCTAGATGAGAATCTCCCCACTGTAAATTACCTATATCAAAGTAGTCGATATCTAGATCATTTATTCCGAGGCGAACTGAAGCGGCTCTTAAATGCTTAACATCTGTTTTCCCTTCAGTTACAATTAGAGGCTTTTTGTCTTTTTGGACTTCTGATAGCAGCTTGTTATATCTGTCTGCATATGTGTTTTTTTCATTTAGGAATTCTTGATAAGCATTTTCATATACTACATTGTTTGTTGGAGAAGATTCAATGCCATTATTATCCAAATCGTAAATCACAGTTCTTTGGTTTGAATATTCTGCCAGTCCCATATTCAAAAAAGGAGAATGGCTGCTAACTATGAACTGGACATTAGGGAATAGATTAAACAGTGACGGTAATACCTCTTTTTGTAGTTGGATATGTAAATGTTTATCAACCTCGTCAATCAAAACAATTCCCGAAAACTGCTCCATCGGAATCATTCCAAACGCAGCGTCTCCTCTTCGGAGCAATTCGGCAAAAATGGCTATGATTGATAACTCTCCTGAAGAAAGGTTGAAAATACTTGGGCAGTACTGGATATCGTTCTTTCCGTCAATTATTTCCATAATTGACAATCTGGATCCGGAATCATTTCGTCGCCCTATTCCAAATCTTACATTTCGATTTGGAAACTTTGAAATCAAAGCACACTCTAATATTCTTTTTGTATTTATCCATATCGTCTGTTCCGGAGCTGGTATTCTTGATATTTGGCCATTGGGGAGAGTAATGGTTTCTTTCCCGTTAACTTCTTGATCAAGAACGACATCTAATATCCAATTTGTAATTTCACGAATATCAGATGTTACTTCTAATGGATTTTTTAAATAGCCATTGTAAGAAGCTTCTATTTTGTGTGCAACGTCATCTTTATATTTCTCATTTAAATAATTAGGCAGTTCAAAACGATATGAAGGGAAATAAGCACATAAGGAATTATCAAAGAGGGCTGTTATTTCATCTTGGTTACAGTAGTCTGGTGACAATTTTTTGAATGCCTTTCCATTTTTGGTCTCAGCACCTAATATCTCGTAGGGCATTCTGTCTGCCATCGGAATAGCTGATTCGTACCATTCCTTAGAAAGCCCATTTCTTATATCGACATAGTCAACATTCTTCCCATTGTTATTGAAGCGTATATATACAATGGATGTTTTTGCCCTGTCCATATCGTACAACGGACTTGAAACTCGGTAATAACTATTCGTCCTTCCTTCATAAGTGTTGTGATATGCAACCTTCGTCATTTCAACCCATGCATCAACTATATACGAAAGAATCGTTGTTTTTCCTTTCCCATTGAAAGCAGTCAGAACAGAAATAGATCCATTTCTAAACGATAAATCTATACTTGTAAATGGCGCTCTATTCTTAATAATAATTCTATCGACGAAAAAACTCATATCACTAAATATTAATAAATCATTAGAAAAACGTTTCTGGATTTTATGGGTTAACTATTTTTATGATTTGTCATTGAATAGTTTGATTATTTATCTATGTGTGTTCAATTATATTGTATTCATACGAGACGGCCATAGTAATGTAGATATCAAATAATCGCAATGGCAATGAATTCATTCTATTGGGTGCTCTTTTCTCACATAATGCCTATCAAAAAACTGTAATACGTTTGAGCTATAATAGTAGGTTTTCTGAGATTTCGGATTGTCAAAATATAGGGGTCTCGGGACGCAAAGCTTTTTATTAAGCTTGATTTCCCTCACAAGCCCATTGTACTTTGGATCTTGCTTGAAATCGGAGTATCTTGCTCTGCAGCGATCCGTCATCTCCTTGTGACTCCAAGGGAATTTTGACTTAATATTTTCTTCGGTTAGCTCAACCTTCACACCGCCAGCATCAAAATGAACACCTACGCTGTCAAACGTATTACCCTTTTTGAAATCAACATCGATTGAAATGGCGATATCAAAATCAGACTCATCTTCATCGTCAGATTCAAGTAGGCGCTTCACAAACGAAACATAACTTTCGTTCTCTGCAGTAATTACAGATGGGACAGTGATTTTCTCATCAATGTATGCCAATGGCATCAGATATAGATTATATGAACTGACATCCAAATCCAGATTCCAATACTTGATAACCCCTATAAAATTTTTAACACAAGCGAAACCAAGTTCCTGTATCTGGCGCGATATTGACTTCAGGTTAACGAAATGTATGGCATTATCCCGAAGCTCAATGAGGCTGTCAAGATTATCCTTTAACTTCTTCGGGAGTTTCTTTTGAAAATCAAGAATGGAGATGGCATCAACGATCGATATTGACATTGGGTTCTTGCACCTGTTTAATTTTGGAATCTTACGTGTCGAAGATTTTGTCCCATCCTTTTTTATTGAAGGTTCAAGAACATATATTGAACGGAGATTATACTTATTCTCTTTGAGAATAAAAGCTTTGAGAAGCAGCTCCCAAGCATTGATTGCCAAAACAGCGAAAGTTTCCTCCCTGTAATTGAAATTCGGTTTGTTGTAGATTTCAATGGCAGAAAGCATACTATCCATCGCCTTGTCCAACAATGCTCTATATGTCTTGTTAATCTTCATATACAAAAGTAATTACTCAGTACTATTGACAAATCTGCTTCAAAAGTATCTTCTCCCTATCCTTTTTCGTCTTGATCACCTCTCTCCACTCCTCCCTCCGTTTCCTCCTGTCCGCCATATCTACCAACCAGCTCTCTCTGTTGATATCAAGCTGTCGTTGGATTTCCGATACAGTGTATAGGAAATTTGATTTCTCAAGCTCGCATTCCCACGCCACAATTACCCTCCATCCTCTGGATTCCAGAAAAGCATAATCCCTCAAATCCCGCTCACGGTTATTTGCTATCTTCTCGCTCCAAAACTCCGCATTCGTTGCAGGCATCACGAACTTGGAACATCCCTTGTGCCCATGCCAGAAACATCCGTTAACGAAAATGCACGTCCTGTATTTCGCAAGTACGATATCCGGCGTCCCAGGGAGCTTCTTCACGTTTATGCGATACCTATAACCCGATTTGAACAACTCCCTGCGCAACCTGACTTCCGGTTTTGTATTCTTCGACCGGATGTGTGACATGCACGTGTGGCGCTGCTGGGGAGTAAGGATATCGGACATAATACGAATTCAATCAGCTGTTTCAAAACTCTATTCCATCAACGATGGACTTGATTACATTCTTTATTTCTGCAGGGACTTCATACGACTTGAAATATGGGACAACCTGCAAGGCGCTTATTGAAATACCCACATTCACTTTGGTCCATTGTGACAGAAGTGAGAAGAACTGCCTTCCCGGAACGATGCTCATCTTCTGGAGGAACTTGGCTTCAGCATCACCTTTCACGGTTGGAACAGGATATCCCTCAAGCACTTGACAGCTGACTGAGTGTTGGCATATCTTGATATCCTTGGCACAATCACGGACTCTTTGTCTTTGTCCTTTATGACAGAAATCTTCATTGCAACGAATACCTGGGACAATTTAGTCTTGTCGGTATCAGGCATCCTTATGACAGAATCAATCGCTGCCGTGGTCTGTCCTCCATTTACAATTTGAAGGGTCTTGATCTTCGTGATAGCGGTCCCGGACTCATTGAGTTTGACCTCTGTCGCGGTAGCTGAAATACCGTTGTTATATGCAAAAAACATATCCGGCTCTGCCTCGGCATCAAAAACGCCTTTGCGTTTTTCTGCAGCCGTTGCTTTATGACCAATCAAGGTATCGCGGATTCCCTTATTGGAGGTTCCCTTAAACTGTAGGAATGTGCGAACATTCATCTCAAGAATCTGTTGGTGGTATTTATGATATACCTGTGACAGCACTATTCCAGGGATAATACACAGATAGCAAGCAACATTCTCTGACACATCCGGCATCTTCACACATGGGAGAGTGCAATTGTAATCTCCCTCAAAATCCACAATAATTGGATTCTTTCCGGATATGATGTCATCCTGACGCATGATGCGCTTGGCGTCCCATACAGAGAACTCGCACATGGTTCCGTTCTCAAGCTCAATGTTATCCTTCTCATATTCTGAAGGAACAATCGCGTTAGTGAGGACGAACATTCTGATTCTATCTATCTTGCCAGACTCGTTGATGATCTGAGCAATCTGATACAAGTCGCTCTTGCTCTCTTCTATTTTCGAGAATATCTGACCGGTCTGAGCATGCTCATAAAAACGCTGCAACCGATTGAAGTACCTGTCCAGCTCGGCAGTTGACATCTTTGTGCCCTCATTCGGGTCAATGTAATTGGTGAGGAACAGGTCAATAGTAACCAGTTCGTCATCTCCATTGAATCCCCATGCATCAATAGCCACGCCACTCTTGGAATAGTACTCACATCTATTCACCTGATTGACGTCCCCTGCGCCTTGAATATACTCAATAGCAATGTCAGTGAACTGTGATTTCGGATCATCAGAAAGCATCAACTGTTCATCAAAGTCCTGTTTGAACTTCTCGACAGCCGTCAACTCCTTTTCCAGGACTTCACTAATTGCATCATTGATATACTGTGGAGTCTGCTCGGGCTCCTTGAAATCATCAAAAGTAAAATCGTTTTCCATACAATTGTGTGTTATTTCAGTATTTGATGGCAAAATGGCATAAATTCATCTTATCTGATCGCTTGCAATCCCAAATATAATAAAAATTTATTGT
>DCGV01000107.1:4746-4967 GCA_002314725.1 Bacteroidales bacterium UBA1769 | reverse complement strand
AACTTTGATAGTTTGTCGTATACGAAGAAAGACGGTTAAAGTATTCCTCTCTCCCTGAGAGTTGCAGGCAGGAAGTCATCCAGAGATTTGGAGTAGTCGTTGTCATACTCGTGGATGTGGCTGAAAAAATAGTTGAGCCACTGACGGAAATCTACCTGGGCAGCTTTGCAGCACCCCATCATGGTATATACAATGGCTGCATTCTCGGCAGCTTCATCATT
>DCGV01000107.1:1200-4579 GCA_002314725.1 Bacteroidales bacterium UBA1769 | reverse complement strand
GACTCTTGGGTAATACCTTCGGAGCTTCATTATACATCCATCGCTCAAAAGCGCATAGTATAGGATAGATGACTTTTTTACGGAGTTCCGCTCTCTGCTCATAACTCATGTTAAGATCATCAGCCTCCGTCTCGACTGTATAGATCTTGGCAATCTGCGCCAAAGCATATTCAGCACGTTCTTTGTCATTCTGCAGAGCCCTTTCGAAGTATCGGCGTGCGTGTACCCAGCATCCCAGTAACAGGATGCCGTTCTTATTCTCGAAAGCTTCGTAAACTCCATAGCCATCTGTTTGCAAGGCGCCTTTGTAGTTATGGAATAATGCCAGAGCCACTTTCTGGGCTCTCGATCCGTGGTCATAATGGAAGAATAACAATCCGGACATGACCGCTCGTACATCCCAGAGGTAGCCTTTGACGGTCTTGTGCTTCTCCTCATTGACTATAGGAATGGTCGTTTCGTCACATTGTACATAGTCAGAAGCCATCACCAGGTCCTTTATCCTGTAATATAGAGGACGCATCAGGTCGGCACATTCGAAAAACCAGTCATTGATGGTGGATGGAGCAAGTGTGATGCCAAGCCGTTTGAATTGCTCAATCTGTCGGTAGAATGGCAGATGGTCGGCATATTTCCCTAGATGAAGTTCTGCCAGAAGAGATGGAGTCGCGTAACTTTTGGCAAGAGGCATTGGAGGAATTGGTGCCATCACTATTTGATGGTCAGCCTTTCGGAGGCCTTTGTGCCGACGATATACGATTACCTTGAAGGATCCCGGGATATACTCCAGATGCTCTGAATCTTCAGTTTCATCAAAAAGAGTCCACTCGTCTTCGTGATCCTTATATCCCTCAGGATACAGGTCCATATATTCATGAGGAAGATCCTCTGGTAGAGGCTTACGCTTGGGTTGTTTCTTTAGCTGGATCTCCTGCCGACGCTTCTCCTGCTGGATACGTAGAATCTCTATATCTTTCTCCGATGCTTTGGCAGCCTCCTCTTCTTCTGGCAAAAGTTCAAGACCTTCCCATTCAATGAGTCGTTGGTTCGGGTCGGCAGGAATAAACTTCTCGCTCATCTTGCCCCACATCTTGCGCTGAAGCCAAGCCAACTGGCCTTCAAGTTTGATGACACGATTCTCCAGGTCCTTGATGGTACGGTCTTTCTTCGAAATGACATTGTCTTTCTGTGCAAGTGCCTTATCCAGATCTGCGGCTGTCTTTAGCTTTACATCCTTGGATTCCAGCTCGGCTATACGCTCATCCTTCAGACGCATCTCACGATACATCTGATCTCGCTGTTCGAGTAGCTGCTGTATAAGAATATCCTTCTCTGAATCCTGCATAGACATTGTTTTTCTTGTGCAAAGTTAAGAAAAAATGTTAGTCCATGCAAGTTTTTCGAGAAGAAAAATCAAACTTTTTTAAGGCTTAGAATTTCGCAGGTGGAGACCAGCGCTTCTGCTTGGAATAGTCCTCCATTCGCATCCCTTCGACCATCAGCATCAGTTGCGACCATTTGGTTTCATGCGCAGTTCGTTGGTCATTGTCATCAAAAGTGGGCAATACAATGTTCCCTTTTTCGAGTCGAAGATTATAGATGACAAGGCCTCCGCATTCCATATGGAGCACCTTCATACTGGTACAGAATCGGTTTACAAAGATGAAGGCATCTCCGTTCATGACATTCATCCCCATCTGGTTCCTGACTATTCCGCTCAGCGAGTCAAAACTCTTGCGCATGTCTGTCGGAAAAGGATACAGGAAGAAGCGGTTACTATCATTAAGCGAAAACATTGGAGCCTCAGATTAGAAGCACCAATGCCTTATAGACATCAAGCGACAGGTTTCCACACATCCTTACCGATACGCCATTGGGGTAGGTTATTTCGAATATTGATTCCGAAGTCTGGCTGTCATTGACAGTCGTTTCTGGGACACTTCTCATCAATAGATCTTTCCCTTGTTGGGAGACATCTACCGGAATGAATCCTCCAGAATGAACCATCTGGCAGGCAGACTTCTTGTTCAATCTTCTTTTCCAGTAGTAGAACTTAGCCTCGCTGATGCCTTCGTTGTAACAGAAGTCCCGGATCGTTAACCCGCTGGTTTGATATCGAGCATAGAGCTCTTCGAATATGTCTTTTGTCCACGCCATAATAATATATTTTTTGACGCGGCAAAGATAGAGCGGATTTTGACATCAAGCAATACGGGGTTCACCGAATGCTTACAAGAATTTAGAGAAACTTTTTAAAATTATAGTTTGTAAACTCACACAAAGACAAGGATTTTTACATAATTATTTGGAAATTGTTGAAAAAAGTTATACCTTTGCAACGAAAGATTAGTCTAACAGAATATAATCATTCATTATTATGGAAACTATACCTCGTTGGGAACAAAAACTGAATAGCTATACAAAGGCTTTAACTAGACTTGCTAAGATAGTAAATGAAAGTAAAGTTAGAGAACTGAATGAGTTTGAACTTGACAGTATAGTACAACGTTTTGAATTCACTCATGAAATAGCATGGAAACTAATGAAAAGCTATGCTGAATTTCAAGGTGAAAATATGATAGCTGGTTCAAGAGATGCCACAAGATGGGCTTTCGAAAATCATCTTATTACAAATGAAGAAAAAATCAATTAATACTCCAAAAGATTTATTTAATATAGAATAATAAATGTACGGTCTGAATGATCAAATAATACAACAACTTCGTTACATTTTTCACTCATATAAGGAAGTGGAAGATGCCATACTCTATGGCTCAAGAGTAAGAAATAATTATAAGCCCTATTCAGATATAGATATTACTTTGAAAGGAAATCTTAGTTTAACACAAATGTCAAAAATAGAAAGTCAGATTGATGATTTACTTTTACCTTATTTCTGTGATCTCTCAAACTATAACCAACTTACAAATAAAGATTTGATTGAAAGAATTGATGCAGAAGGTAAAAGTCTGATGTAAATAACTCCCATAATGCAAAAAAGTGTGTTATGGGAGTTATTTGTAACGTTGTTGACAAGTTATGAACAAACGGTTGTATAAGTATTGAAAAGTTTTTAAAAAAAAGTGAAGAAAAAAATTGGTAGTTAAAAAAAATGTTGGCTTAATGTGTTTTTTATAACTACCAAATTATTTGTCNNACAAAATATAAAAAAGTTTTTAGTGCAAAAAAGTCGAGTTATCAGCACGGAGTTTCAAAAATAATTATTAACTTTGCCCCGACTTGGTTGTTTGTTGATATGTTGATAAGTGACTATAGTAAAAAATAGGGATGGAAAAGTGATTGAAAACTTCTGATAACTTCAGCATCCCGAAAAGTGGAAGAAGTTATGAACTTATCAACGCCCTATTAGTATACGCGA
>DCGV01000107.1:0-1118 GCA_002314725.1 Bacteroidales bacterium UBA1769 | reverse complement strand
TGTTCACAACCCTCTTGGTTGAAGAATATAATACAAGTGAAATATGGATAAACAGAAACTTATCGAGGAGATCAAACGCCTCAAGGAAGAAAAGAATGCCGTCATCCTGGCACATTACTATACCATTGGCGACATTCAGGATATAGCCGACTTTGTGGGCGATAGTTTAGCTTTGGCACAACAGGCAGCAAAATCGACAGCAGACGTAATCGTGATGTGTGGAGTGCACTTCATGGGCGAAACCTGTAAGATACTTTGTCCGGAGAAGAAGGTGCTGGTGCCAGATCTGGAGGCAGGATGCTCGTTGGCAGATAGTTGTCCAGCTGAGGACTTTGGTGCCTTTGTCAAGGCTCATCCTGGTTATACCGTATTGAGCTATGTGAACACTACAGCAGCTGTGAAATATTATACAGACATTGTAGTGACATCGGGCAATGCCCTGAAGATTGTGAACAGTCTGCCTAAAGACGAGAAGATCATCTTTGCACCAGATCGTAATCTGGGTAGCTATATCAATGCTGTGACAGGCCGTGAGATGCTGTTGTGGGATGGTGCATGCCATGTGCACGAGCAGTTCTCGACCGAAGCAATACTGAAGCTCAAAGAAGAGCATCCTAACGCCAAGGTATTGGTTCATCCGGAGTGCAAGCGTCCAGTAGTGCTATTGGCCGATAAAGTAGGCTCTACAGCCGTTCTGTTGAAGTTTGCCGTAGAAGACGACTGCCAAGAGTTTATCGTGGCAACAGAGAGTGGTATTCTGCACGAGATGATGCGTCAGGCTCCACAGAAGAGTTTCATACCTGTGCCACCAGAGGTAAGTGAAGGTTCGATAGGCTGTAGCTGCAACGAGTGTGCCTATATGCGTCTGAATACGCTTGAGAAGCTCTATAACTGCCTCCAGAAAGAGGCTCCGGAGATCTTTGTTGACGAAGAAATCATAGAAAGAGCCAAATTGCCAATAGACAGAATGCTAGAGCTAAGTAAGTGAAAAATGAATAGTGAAAAGTGAAAAATTAGGTTTAGATAATTAAGATAGCTTTAATTTTTCGTTTTTAATTTATAACTTTTATTTTTTCCAATGAGGAAAGAATTGGAAATCATGGCCCCTGTGGGCTGTT
>DCGV01000100.1 GCA_002314725.1 Bacteroidales bacterium UBA1769 | reverse complement strand
AAAACATCAATCGACTCAAGTCCATAAAGGGAATCGGATTAAAGACGGCGCAAAGAATGATTCTCGAACTGAAGGATAAAATTGTCAAAGGAGAAGGCGTCAACACCGAAAGTCTCTTCAGACAAGACACGAGTGCAGCAACCGAGGAAGCTGGCTTTGCTCTCCAACAGCTTGGCTTCATCAAGCCAAACATCAACAAAGCGATTCAGGCTATTCTGAAAAAGAATCCGAACGCGAGCGTCGAAGAAATCATCAAGGCCGCCTTGAAAATGCTCTAAGAAGCTGTTTTGAAATGATTACTCTCGTTTGCTATGAATCTATTTCAGTGATATGTTCCACGGGGAACATTATCGCCCAAAATAGACCAGAAGAACAGAAATATCTGCTGGAGAAACACCCGAAATACGAGATGCCTGTGCTATCGTTTTCGGGTTATATTTTTGAAGTTTTTGGCGACTTTCGATGGTCAAGCCAGAAACCTTGTTAAAATCAAATCCGTCGGGAATAATCAATTTCTCAAGACTCTTCATCTTCTGCACCATTCGGTATTCTCTTTCAATATATCCTTTATACTTAATTGAAATCTCTGCGCTTTCAACTACTTCATCAGAAAATGTTTCACGTGAAACAATTGAGATAACAGAACAAAGAGAAACATCAGGGCGGGATACAAGTTCAGAAATACGCTTGGATTCGTTGACAGGAGAGGAATTAATACTTTCAAGATAAGGGTTGACATCTTCTTTCTTCACCTTCTTATTGTCAGAGTAAGCAACAAGTTTGGAGATGTCCTCGTATTTAGATGACATCAGGTCAAATCTTTCTTGAGAAGCCAGACCTATATTAAATGATAGCTCTGTCAATCGTTGGTCGGCATTGTCTTGCCTTAGAAGAACGCGATACTCGGCGCGAGAGGTAAACATTCTGTAAGGTTCATCCACTCCCTTTGTGATAAGATCATCAATCAAAACTCCAATGTAAGAATCACTACGCGTAAGAACAAAAGGTTCACGATCAGAAATTGAAAGATGTGCGTTGATTCCAGCAATCAAACCTTGTGCTGCGGCTTCTTCATAACCAGTCGTTCCATTGACTTGCCCGGCCAAGAAAAGATTATCAACTGCCTTGGACTCGAGAGTAGGTTTCAATTGAGTCGGATCAAAATAATCATATTCCACAGCATAAGCAGGACGGAAAACTTTAACATTCTCCAAACCATGAATTTTATGTAAAGCATCGATCTGAATGTTGAGAGGAAGAGACGACGAGAAACCTTGAAGATAATATTCAGTCGTGTTCAAACCTTCAGGTTCAAGAAATAGCTGATGTGCATTGTTGTCGGGAAAGACTCGGAGTTTGTCTTCAATACTTGGACAATACCTGGGACCTCTACCATGAATAAGGCCGGTAAATAAAGGGGACTCGTCGAAACCGGATCTAAGAATATCATGGACTTCTTCATTTGTATGAAGGATATAACAAGGCAACTGTCGTCTGGATTTTTGAACGGACGATTCTATATCCAAAAAAGAAAATCGTGACGGATCAATATCACCTTCTTGAAGAGGGAGTTCAGAAATGTCAACAGAAGAAAAATCAATACGGGGAGGAGTGCCTGTTTTCATCCGGTCAGTTGAGATACCAAGTGATTTGAGTTGTTCAGTGAGTCCGTAAGATGATGACTCTCCTATTCTGCCTCCTTCAAAAGAGTGCTTACCGATGAACAATTTTCCACCAAGAAAGGTACCGGCAGACAAAATAACGGCGCGAGACTTGAAAATTGCACCTGTATTTGTACAGACTCCACAGATTTTTGAATTCTCAAAGAGAAAAGAAGTGACAATATCTGCGTATATGTCTATGTTACAATGCTTTTCAATAACTATACGCCAATTGAGCGAAAATTGTATTTTGTCGCATTGGGCCCGTGGACTCCACATGGCAGGGCCCTTGGATTTGTTAAGCATCCTGAATTGAAGGGTAGATTGGTCCGTAACGAGACCCATATAGCCTCCGAGAGCATCTATCTCTCTGACTATCTGACCTTTTGCGATGCCACCAACGGCTGGATTACAAGACATCCTTGCGAACCCAAGCATATCCATGGAAAGGAGAAGAACTTTAGAACCGAGATTTGCTGCAGCCATAGCAGCTTCACAACCTGCGTGGCCACCACCAACTACGATAATATCGTATGATAAATTCATATAAGAGAACTGCGTAACTGAAGATAATAATCTTCCTTTGATCTCATGATTTTGATATCGTCTTCTGAATGATCGTCGTAGCCAATAAGATGCAGAAGACCGTGAACAATGACACGGTTAAGTTCAACAGAGAAATCAGTATTATAAAATAGTGCATTTTCTCGAACTGAATCAATGCTGATGAACAAATCTCCGGACAGAACATTGTTCTGACAATAATCGAAAGTAATGATATCCGTAAAAAAGTCGTGCTTGAGATATTTAATATTAATGTCAAGAACATAATTGTCGGAGCAGAAAATGATGTTTATGTCACCGATACGCTTGAGTTCACTACCGGCAACTGTTCTTAGCCAGGAATTAGTGAACTGTTTGTTCTTGAATCTGAACGAGATGTCTTCTGAAAAATATCTGATCATTGACGAAACAAATGCAATTAAAGTGAAGAAAACCCAACAGGATGCAAATCTACAACTATTAATTCTAAAAAATTTGATTTGAAAAGATTTATTTCTACCTTTGGGAGTTGGAAAGAATATATAAATAACCAC
>DCGV01000074.1:20974-21128 GCA_002314725.1 Bacteroidales bacterium UBA1769 | reverse complement strand
ATGTCTTGTGAAGATTCAAGTGGCAGACATCAGCTCCTATATAACCAGGATTTGTAAGACCGACTTGAGCGTTCATATTTGCGCCATCCATATATAGAAGACCGCCATTGCTATGGATAATGTCAACAATTTCACGGATCTTAACCTCAAATAC
>DCGV01000074.1:0-20951 GCA_002314725.1 Bacteroidales bacterium UBA1769 | reverse complement strand
GTTGAAGGGTATGTAATCATCATACCTGCAAGAGATGCACCTGCTTCAGTGGCCTTATCTCTCAGTTCATCTACATTGATATTTCCATGGTCATCACAACTTACAAGTACGATATCGAAACCTGCCATTGCAGCAGAAGCAGGGTTTGTACCATGTGCTGAGGTTGGGATAATCATCACATTGCGGTTCTCTCCACCGTTTGCATTCAAGAATCTGCGGATAGTCATTAGACCTGCATACTCTCCTGCAGCACCTGAGTTAGGCTGAAGTGAACAAGCATCGAAACCTGTGATTACTGCAAGATCGTGTTCAACCTCTTCAATAATCCGCATTGAACCCTTGACCTGATTTGCAGGTGCGTAAGGGTGAACATTTGCAAATTCGCTCCAAGAAAGCGGCATCATTTCGACAGCTGCATTGAGTTTCATTGTGCAAGAGCCAAGAGGAATCATCGAATGTGCCAACGAGATATCTTTTCTCTCAAGAGATTTGATATATCTCATCATCTCTGTCTCTGAGAAATATGTATTGAATACTTTCTGGGTAAGAATACTGCTTTTACGAGCCATAAATGAAGGCTCTGCTGGAAGTGAAAGTTTTATACTCTTGCAACCGAATAGTTCACAAATGGCTTTTGCTTCCTCTTCGTTCGATAATTCGTCAAAACTGATAAGTACAGTGTTGTCGGCGGTATATCCGAAATTGAAACCTGCTTTTTCGGCCCTTTCACAGAACTCTTCAACATCAGAAACTATAACCTCGATTGTATCGAAGAAGTTCTCGGCAACAATCTTATGGCCAGCTTTGGCAAGTACTGCAGCGACAGCATGTGCATAGCCATAAGCATTCATTGCTATTTCACGGATACCCTTAGGACCGTGCCAAATGGCAAACATTCCAGTCATAGTAGCCATAAGTGCAGTTGCTGTACAGATATTTGATGTAGCCTTTTCACGTTTGATATGCTGTTCACGTGTTTGAAGAGCTAGTCTATATGATTTATTGCCAAGTCTGTCAACTGAGATACCGATGATACGACCAGGCAGATTACGTTTGTATGCATCTTTTGTCGCCATAAAACCTGCAGTAGGACCACCGAATCCCATAGGAAGACCGAATCTCTGTGCAGAACCAACAGCTACGTCAGCACCCCATGCAGCAGGTTCTTCAAGAATTGCGAGTGATAACAGATCACAATATGCAGCAACAAGGATTCCCTTTTCATGTGCAGCTTCGCAGAAAGCGGTATAGTTGCATACCTCTCCATTTGCAGCAGGATATTGTACGATTGCGCCATAGCACCCATCTTCAAATACATAGGTTGAGAAGTCACCTACAACGATCTCGATACCTAGTCCACTTGCTCTAGTCTGAAGGACTGAAAGGACTTGTGGGAAGATATTGCCATCAACGAAACATTTATTGTTACCAGCTTTTACGGCATCTCTGCTACGAAGTTCATACATCATTCTCATTGCTTCAGCTGCAGCTGTTGCATCATCAAGCATAGAGCAGTTTGCAAGTCCGAAACCAGTCAATGATGATATCATCGTCTGGAAGTTGATAAGGGCTTCAAGACGGCCCTGGGAGATTTCAGCCTGATATGGAGTGTATGAGGTGTACCAACAAGGATTTTCAAAGACATTCCTTGCAATCACGGCTGGAGTGGATGTTCCATAGAATCCCATACCGATCATAGAACGGAATTTCTTGTTCTTAGCTGCGATACTCTTAAGTCTTGCAGTGTATTCAGCCTCACTTAGAGCTGTATCAAGTTTAAGAGGTTCCTTAAGAAGGATATCTTTTGGAACTGTTTGTTTCACAAGTTCATCAATAGATTTCAATCCAAGAGTAGCAAGCATCTGTTTCTGCTGGTAATCACGTGGACCGTTGTGTCTGTCAACAAATTTCAAAGGCATATTTATATATTTTAAAGTTTATTATCGTAATCCAATCGGATATATATGAATAACAATATCGTAAATGACCAAAGTGAGCTGCCGCCATAACTTAGGAACGGCAGAGGGATACCGATTACAGGCATCAGCCCCAGAGTCATACCGACGTTGATAAGGACATGCATCAAAATACAACAACCTACGCAGTATCCATAGATTCTGTTGAATTTATCTGATTGATTGTTCGCCGAAGCAAAAATCCTTAATATCAGGAACAAGTAAACAATTAGAATAATTGTCGCACCGATGAATCCCCACTCCTCACCAACGGTACAGAAGATAAAGTCTGTACTCTGTTCAGGTACGAAATCGAATCTTGTTTGAGTTCCATGTAGGAATCCTTTACCTGTTACCCCTCCCGACCCGATGGCAATCAATGACTGGTGTACGTTATAACCGACACCCATAGGGTCTTCTCTCATTCCTAATAGGGTTTCGATACGGGCTTGTTGATAGTCTTTCAATACTTTATGGAAAACAATATCTACGGAGAATATCATCATCAATGATAAAAGGTAGACTAAAAGAGAGTTTCTCAAGAATTTCCATTTCTTCTTGAAAGAGATGATTATAAAGATAACGGCAAAAGCGCCAGTTATAATGGCAAGCCAAATATCGGAAGATAATTGAGTGAATCTGGAGACGAAATCTAACTGTAACAGTTTTGGTAATTGTGCTAACAGTGTTATTATTACAGCAGACGCTAGAATTACTATCACTTTGTCTCTTGCGAATAGACTATAGATAAGAGAGATGATACCTATCGATATTAAAATTGCAACGAAAGGAGATAAAATGAGTGTGAGAATAAAAATTAGGATTGCATAAAGCCCTATCAATAGAATCCATCCGCTCATTCCTTCTCGGTAGAGTACAATTAAAAAACCTAAATATACCAATGCCGACCCAGTCTCTTTCTCACAAACTATGCACAACATCGGTATTACTATAAGAGCCAACGCAGTCAGGAATGATTTTCTGTTTGAAAGAGTAAAATCAAACTTACTCAACAGTGCTGCGATAGCAAATGATGTACTGATTTTTGAGAACTCCGCTGGTTGCAATCTGACAGGGCCCAAGGCGAACCATGAGTGGGAACCATTTACCTCTATACCAAGGAAAATGACGGCGACCAACAAAATAAGCATCAAGAAATAGATGCCATAGGCCAGTACGCTATATGTTTTGGATGGAATGAAAAACAGAATAGTTATAGCAAGCACGAATGCGGAAGCAATCCAGATGAGATGCATTCCATATTTTTGGCTTAAATCAAAGACATATCCCTCTCCACCACATACGGATGAGTAGATATTCATCCATCCGAAGATTACCAGAAGCAGATATGCTCCGATAAGCCACCAATCCAATTTATGTGATATAATCTTATTAGCCATTCTACTTAACTTTTACCTTACCTAACAGGTTTGCAGACATCATATTGTCTTCAATGTACTGACGTTCCGGAGAGATTTCGCCCTTTAAATATTTTTCGACCATCAGAGATGCGATAGGAGCTGCCCACGTAGCTCCAAACCCTGCATTTTCTATATAAGCAATAATTGCAATCTGAGGATTATCCATCGGCGCGAAACAAGCGAATACCGCGTGGTCGTCTCCATGAGGGTTTTGGGCTGTACCGGTTTTTCCGCACACTTCAATACCGGGTATATTAGCTATTCTGGCTGTTCCTGAAAGGACTGCAAGACGCATCCCTTTGATCACTTCGTCATAATGTTGCTTATCAATCTTGGTATAGTGGCGTTCCTTAAATCTGTCATCTATCCTACACTCTTCTGTATCTTTCTGGATATGAGGTGTATAGTAGTAACCCCTATTTGCGATTGTGGCGACAAAATTGGCCAGTTGAAGTGGCGTGCAACCCAACTCTCCCTGTCCAATGGATAATGAAATAATATTCAGTGCGTGCCATCTTCCTTTACCGTGAAGTTTGTCATATCCCTCAACTGAAGGTAGGTTACCTGCCAGTTCTGAACCTATATCGGTTCCAAGTTTAGTTCCGAAACCGAAATCATGGACATAATCAAGCCACTTCTCAAAGCCCTCTTGTGAAGTGGTGTATTTAGAGTTCTCAATAATGTTCCTGAAGACGTAGCAAAAATATGCATTGCATGACTGGGCAATTCCTTCATAAAGATCCAATGGACTTGCGTGACTATGGCATCCAACTCTTAGATTGCCTACAACGAAACCTTGGTGGCAAGGGTATCTGTTCTGAGGTTTCAATACTCCTTCTTGCAGACCTATAAGGCCATTTGCTAATTTAAATACCGATCCGGGAGGCTGAGCTGACATTACTGCTCTATTGAACATAGGTTTGTATGGGTCAGATGACAATTCAGCGTAGTATTTGCTTATGTTAGCCAATTGGCTGACATTGATACCTGGACTGGATATCATTGCCAATATATCTCCAGTGGAAGGTTCAATCGCTACAACGGATCCGACCTTGTTCTGCATCAATGACTCACCGTATGCTTGAAGTTCAGCATCAATGGTAGTAATTACATTCGTTCCAGGAACGGCCTCTTTGTCGTATTCCCCATTTGCATAATTCTCATGGATTTTATTATGGGCATCCCTCAAATAGATTGTATAGCCTTTCTCACCTTTTAAAATGGATTCAAAGGAGCTCTCCATCCCTGTTTTACCCATATACTCTCCCATTTTATAGTCAGGGTGATCCTTCAGGAAATCCGCATCCACTTCAGAAGTGTATCCTAGTAGATTGCCACCTGAATTGTATGGATATACTCTTAATATTTTTGGCGAAGCAGCAAAACCGGGGAAAAGATGAGCATTCTCAATGAAGCGACTGTACTCCTCAAATGAGACTTTTTTCAAGAATGTGAGTGTTTGGTATCCAATCTTGGTTCTATATAATTTGTACTCTCTGAATTTATCCTTTACGAAAGCAGTGTCCAAAGAGAAGATATTGCAAAATGCAACGGTATCGAACTCCTTGACATCGTATGGAGTGACGTTTATATCGTAACTTATGACATTGTTGACTAGAATCTTTTCGTTTCTGTCAAGAATCAGTCCTCTTGCAGGATAGATAGTCTCATATTTCAATGCGTTGTTCTCTGCGTTGATACGATACTCCTTATCGATGATCTGAACGAAGAAGAGCCGAATGATAATAACCAGGAAGATTATTATTACTGAACCTGTTATTATACTTTTTTTATCAACTGAGATGCGCATGGTCAGATTGATTAATCAATTCTCCTATTAAGAACAAGATAACATACCGCAATAGTTACAATAGCGTTGACAATCAAGCTGACTAACAATTTGGAGATAAAGAATCCAAAAGATCTCAATTGAATACCGTCAAGAAGGATATATACTATCAGGAAAGAGAGGATACAAGTTATTACATAACCGGCAAACTTGCCTATTGAGATGTTTTTGAGTTGGATAACCCTTGCTTTATCTGATTGTTCTTTGTTGACGAGTAAAGAATAGAAAATATCTCTCAATGATGACAAAAGGACTGCTGCCGAAGCGTTCAATCCCAATACTCCATCAGTTGTGGCATCTATCACAAGTCCTAATGCAAAGCCATATAGCATCATCTTCCAAGTCGGCATACCTATAGGGAGTACAATGATGGCTAGAGGAATAAGGCACAAATAGAGATATGAACCGATATTCAAAAACTCATTTATGACAACTTGAGCAAGAAATATCAGGATGTAAGTAAATACTATTTCCCTTGTCTTATTCATTATCCTCCAACTCCTTTATTTCATTAATATCGTGATTGATTACAATGTTGACGAAGCGAATGGCATTATAGTCTTCAAACAACTTTACATTGACATTCGTTGATAATCCATTGCCATTACTGAGCTCAGTCACTATGCCGACGGGAATATTTGCCGGATACATTGTTGAGAAGCCGCTTGTAGCTATAGTATCACCGATTGCGACTTCGCTATGTATAGGTATATCTCTCAAAATAGCCTCATCAAGCTGTTTGCCACTCCATGAAATAGGCCCGAACGACTCTGTCCGAATATCCTTCACACTTACGCTTTGAGTTGTGTTCAGGAAGGAGATTACGTATGAGTAGTGGTTGGATACAGCCGAAACAACTCCGACGATGCCATTTTTTGTGACAACACCCATACCCTCTTCAACTCCATTGTCGGAACCTTTGTTGAGGAGAATATAGTTATGTTGAGTGTTGGTTGATTTCTTAATAATCGTGGCAGGTACATATGTGTAATATGGCTCAATCGAGTTCAATATACTGTCGTTATAGTAATCATAAGTCTCGTATTGGGCCACTTTTGCACGAAGAATGTTGTTCTCCTCCACCAGACGGATATTCTCTTCCTTGTAGTTGAAATAGTAGTGGAGATCCTCACTTTTTTGCCAAAAGTAAGTTTGTGTATAACGGACGAAGTTCATGATCTGGTACCTTTGGATGATGCTGTTCTTTGATATCAACAGTATTGAGATACTCTCCAATAGAAGGAATACCACTATTGATATCAAAGCCTGTAATAGATTAGAACCGTTCCGCATCGAAGTATTACCTCATTAGGAATTTATATTCTTCAGTATTCTGGAGTGCTAGACAAGTACCTCTGGCTACTGCATGAAGAGGGTCATCTGCAACGTGGAAAGGAATGTTGATCTTCTTTGACAGACGTTTGTCCAAACCACGGAGCAAAGCGCCACCACCAGTGATGTAGATACCTCTCTCAACGATGTCAACATAGAGCTCCGGTGGAGTCTGCTCAAGAACCTCCATAATTGCATTCTCTAGTTTATTTATCGATTTGTCAAGGCAGTGAGCAATCTCTTGTGAAGATATTGAGACCTCGATAGGATAGATGGTCATGATGTTTGGACCACTGATAGTAAGTGGTTCTAAAGGTTCGTCCAAATCCTCTGTTGCAGCGCCGATTTTTATCTTGATATCCTCTGCAGTGATTTCGCCGATCTTGATGTTGTGCTGTTGGCGAAGGTATTGTTGGATTTCGTTGGTGAACACATCTCCGGCGATTCGTAAGCTCTTATAGGCTACAATTCCTCCAAGGGATATGACTGCAATCTCAGTTGTACCACCTCCGATATCGACGATCATGTTGCCCTTCGGTTCAAGAACATCCATTCCGATACCAAGAGCAGCTGCCATAGGCTCGAATATCAGATATACGTCACGGCCACCTGAATGAACGGATGCATCTCTTACGGCTCTTATCTCCACCTCTGTACTTCCAGATGGGATACAAACAACCATCTTCAAGCTTGGAGAGAAAATACTCTTGAAGTTTATCATCTTGATAAACTCACGAATCATCTGTTCAGAAGCGTCGAAGTCTGCGATAACACCATCTTTCAAAGGACGTACTGTCTTGATGCCAGGACTTGTCCTTCCGCTCATCTGTTTAGCTCTGGTGCCGACAGCAAGTGGTTTGTCAGTGGTTTTATCTATTGCAATAATGGATGGTTCATCAATGACCTTTTTGTCATTAAGGTAGATGACAGTGTTGGCTGTACCAAGGTCAATTGCAAGTTCTTTTGTTAAAAATGAGAGTGCCATATCGTGTATCTGTATTTTTCTAGTGTTTGAAATGTCTGAAACCTGTCATTACCATTGCAACTCCATTGTTGTTGCAATAATCTACGCTTTCATTATCTCTAATGGATCCGCCTGGATGGATTACGGCTTGGATACCAGCTTCATGTGCAATCTGTACACAATCAGGGAATGGGAAATAAGCATCTGATGACATTACAGCTCCATTAAGGTCGAAATCAAAGGATTTAGCCTTGACAATTGCTTGTTTCAAAGCATCCACTCTGGATGTTTGACCGATGCCGCTCGCAAGTAGCATGCCGTTTTTTGCCAATACAATTGCATTTGATTTAGAATGTTTCACAAGTTTATTAGCAAAAAGCAAATCTTTTATTTGATCTGAAGTAGGGGCCTTGTCTGTCACTACTTTAAGGTCGGCTTCGGTTTCAACTTTAGTGTCTCTATCTTGGATCAAAACTCCGCCAAGCAATGAGCGCATCTTCTTGTCAGATGGTTTTGTATCCTTGTTCAAAAGGATAATCCTGTTCTTCTTCTCTTTCAAGATATTGAGAGCCCCTTCAGTGTATGACGGAGCGATGATAACTTCGAAGAAGATCTTGCCTATCTCGGCAGCCACTTCATCATCGATGCCTCTGTTGGCAACGATGATGCCACCGAAAGCAGAAACAGGGTCACCTGCGAGTGCGTCACGCCAAGCTTCCATGACTGTAGGTCTTGATGCACATCCGCAAGCATTGTTGTGTTTGATGACAGCGACTGTTGTCTCTTCGAAGTCATTGATAAGTTCGATAGCAGCCTCTACGTCAAGCAGGTTGTTATAAGATATCTCTTTACCATGCAGTTGTTCAGGAAGGTTCTCTCCAAAGAAACGTGCGTTTTGGTGAGGGTTCTCACCATAGCGTAGATGCATGGTGTTATCTTGATTGAAGTAGTTGAAGATTTCTGTATCGTAATGAGACGAGGTTTGGAACGCTTTGCATGCAAACTTTCTTCTATCTTCAATGGAACTTTCACCCTTTTTCTCTTTCAAAAGGGCAAGAAGATCACTATATGCATCCTTACAAGGGACGATGATTACGTCCTTGTAATTTTTAGCCGCAGCACGGATCAAAGAGATGCCTCCGATATCTATCTTCTCGATTATGTCCTCATTGCTTGCCCCTGCAGCTACGTACTCTTCAAAAGGATATAGATCAACTATGACCAAATCAACCGGTGGGATGTCATACTGAGAGCACTGTTCCAAGTCAGTTTCATTATCCCTACGGTAAAGTATTCCTCCGAATACCTTTGGATGAAGGGTTTTAACACGTCCGCCAAGGATAGATGGGTAGCCTGTCAAATCTTCAACCTTTGCGCATGGTAGACCAAGTGATGTGATATAGTCATAAGTTCCTCCTGTAGAAATAAGTTCTGTACCGCATTCTACGAGGGTCTTTGCAATCTGATCGATACCGTCTTTGTAATAGACTGAAATTAAAGCTTTTCTGATTTTTCTAATCTCGTTCATTTTCGCTTCCTGTTAGCTTTATGTAGTAGAATAAATATATAACATACAAAGATAGTTATAATTAGCGGATAATTAAAGTATATTTGTAGTATAAAATCAACAGAAAATGAACAATTTATGAGGAGATTTGCGATTATTTTGGCAGGAGGATCCGGACATAGAATGGGAGGGGATATCCCGAAACAATTCATAGAGATTGAAGGTAAACCCATCCTACGTCATACTATCGAAAAATTCCAATCAATTTGTGAAGATATAGAGATAATCGTAGTGATGAATTCCGAGTTCAGAGATGCATGGAAGAGATATTGTCAGGAGAGTGGATTCATTGAGAGATATATCATGCCATCAGGAGGGATCACAAGGTTTCATTCAGTACAGAATGCTCTGAAATATGTTGAGGATGGCGCTATTGTAGCCGTTCATGATGGAGTCCGTCCATTTGTAACCACAGAATTCTTGAAAAGCATGTTTGAACGTGCGGAGAGTTGTGATGCTTTGGTTCCGGTTATACCTGTGAAAGAGTCTTTGAGAATGGTGGAAACAGATGGTGGATCCAAATCTGTCGACCGGAAGGGATTTGTACTGGTTCAAACTCCGCAAATGTTTAAATCCGAGTTGTTGAAAGCGGCATATAATGCCCCGTACTCGCCTCTTTTTACTGATGATGCATCAGTAGTAGAGGCTGCAGGTATTAAGGTTACTCTATGTGACGGTTTGGAAGGGAATATAAAGATTACAGTCCCAAGCGATTTGAATAGATAAATCTACTTGAGGGATTCGTAATCCTTTACCCAAACTTGACGTTCTATAGTCTCTTCCAAAGAGACCCAGGTTTCTGTCTTTTCGACACCTGGAATGTTTTGGATTGTATCCAGAAGTGTTTTCATCAAGTGGTCATTATTGAAACAATATAATTTGATCAATAATGAGTGCTGACCAGTGATGAAGTGGCACTCAACTATCTCCGGAAGTTTGCGCAGAGATTCTACAACCTCGTTGTACTTGTTGGCCTGAGAAAGACTCATACCGACGAAAGCACATACGTTCAGACCAAGAGCTTGCGGTTTGACCAAGAGTCTTGAACCTGTGATAATACCGAGGCTCTCCATCTTTTTTACTCTTTGGTGAATGGCAGCTCCTGAAACACCACACTCCCGTGCAATCTCAAGGAACGGCATTCTGGCATTCTTTACTAGGAATGCAAGAATTTTTTGGTCGATGCGATCGATTTGATAATTACTCATAGTATTTGTTATTTGTTCTTTTTTGGAGAACTGTCTTTAGCAATGATATCTTTACACTGTTCCAGGGTGAGACTTTTGGCTTCAACTCCTTTAGGAATCTTATAGTTATTCTTTCCCTGTTTGATGTATGGTCCAAATCGTCCATTCAAAACATGGATATCATCCTCGACGAAATCTTTGATTGTCTTCTGAGCTTCAGCTTGGAGATGATCAGTGATAACTGTAACGGCCTCCTCCTCTGTAATTGTATATGGACTAAGTTGCTTGGGGATAGATACATAAGATGAACCGTATTTTACATATGGTCCAAATTTCCCTATTGCAGCAATAATATCCTGGTCGTTGTATTTTCCAACTTTTCGTGGAAGGTTGAAGAGTGTCAAAGCCTCCTCAAGTGTAATAGTTTCAATCAGTTGACCCTTTGCCAATGCCACAAACTGACGGTCTGGGTCATTAGAATCACCTTTCTGGACAAGCGGTCCAAATTTGCCTATTCTTGCGATGACAGGTTTGCCTGTTGCAGGGTCTGTTCCGATGAGTCGCTCGGCATTTGTGTGAACTTTATCCTGGAGGGTGTTTTCTACCTTATTGTGGAATGGCTTGTAGAACTCGCCAATCATATCATTCCAAATCAGCTCACCTTCAGCCACCTTATCGAAATCTTCCTCTACCTTCGCCGTAAATCCATAATTCAGGATATCTGGGAATGATTTGGCCAAGAAATCAGTCACAACGATACCGATGTTCTCAGGTGAAAGACGATTCTTCTCTGCACCCACCTTTTCGATCTTGACAGTTGATGATATGGCCTCATTTTTCAGTTGGAGCTCACAATATTGTCTTTCGACGGCAGGACGATTAGATTTAAGTATATAGCCACGTTTTGTGATAGTCGAAATGGTAGGGGCGTAAGTCGATGGACGTCCGATACCTAACTCTTCAAGTTTCTTCACCAGACTGGCTTCACTGTATCTAGGTGGTTTCTGCGTGAACTTCTCAGTTGCATTTATGGTTTGATAGCTCAATGTGAGACCTTCATTTAAGTCGGGCAGAAGAGCAGCTGTCTCTTCGTTTTCATCGTCGTCACTGCTCTCTATGTATAATTTGAGGAAACCGTCAAAAATAACCTTTTCACCCTCGGCAATGAACTTCTCATTGAAATTGGAACCATCTATCTCTATGATTGTCTTCTCAAGCTTCGCATCTGCCATTTGGGATGCAACGGCCCTTTTCCAGATCAGATTATAAAGTTTCTTCTCCGTTGCGGAGCCGTCAATATCGGTATTGCTCATATAGGTTGGTCTAATCGCTTCGTGAGCCTCTTGAGCACCTTTGACCTTTGTCTGGTAATTACGTGGATGAGAGTATTCAGCACCATAAGTATTGGTGATAACATCTTTTGCAGTATTGATCGCCAATGAAGAGAGATTGGTTGAGTCAGTACGCATATATGTAATCAAACCGGCTTCATAAAGCTGCTGAGCGACACTCATTGTCTGGTTGACGGAGAATCCCAGTTTCCTAGCGGCCTCTTGTTGCAGTGCGGAAGTGGTGAACGGAGCTGCTGGGGTCCGGAACACATCTTTCTTCTCTATGGAAGTTATTTTGAATGTGCAGTTCTTGCATTTTTCAAGGAAGGCTTCAGCCTCCTCTTTTGTCTCAAAACGTTTGTTGATGGCTGCGGATACTTTTGATTTGGATCCTTCAGGGGTGAAAACTCCTTCTACTCTATAATATGTTTGGGCCTCAAATGCATTTATTTCACGCTCTCTGTCAACGATCAATTTAACTGCTACAGATTGGACACGCCCTGCGGATAATTTCGGCTGTACCTTTTTCCAAAGAATAGGGGATAGTTCAAAACCTACAAGTCTGTCAAGTACACGTCTGGCTTGTTGGGCCATCACCAGATTCATATCAATCGTTCTTGGATTCTCAATTGCCGACAGAATGGCGTTTTTAGTGATCTCGTGGAAAACGATGCGTTTAGTTTTAGACTCGTCCAGACCAAGAGTTTCCAATAGATGCCATGCTATTGCCTCTCCCTCGCGGTCTTCATCGGATGCCAGCCAAACGGTCTTGGCAGCTTTCGCCAATGAACTCAATTCATCAACAACCTTCTTCTTGTCGTTTGAGATCTCGTAATTAGGGCTGAAACCGTTAGTAATATCAATACCAAGATTCTTTGAAGGGATATCTCTGATATGGCCGAAACTTGATTTGACGGTATAACCCTTTCCAAGAAATTTTTCAATAGTCTTGGCCTTTGCAGGCGACTCAACGATAACTAAATTCTCACCCATATTTCTTATGTTTCGAATTGCAAAGTAAAGGATAAAGAGTGTAAAAATCCAAATTTTTATTAGTAAATTTGCAAGATAATTTTGTGTGAATAAAAAATGGACATCAACAAACAGAAAAAAATCCTGTACTGGTTTTGGAACATTATTATCGGTGGGATATCAGCCATAATAATACTATTATTATGTGTTGCAATTTTTGCTGAAATTCCATCTTTTGAAGAGCTTGAAAATCCTCAAAGTAATCTTGCTACACAATTGATCTCCACTGATGGCAAGGTTTTCAATACGTTCCATATTGAAAACAGGGAGTATGTGTCATTCGAAGAGTTGCCAAGTGCTGTGATAGATGCTGCAGTCTCCACAGAGGACGCCCGTTTTTACAGACATGCGGGGATAGATTTCAGAGGTCTTGCCAGAGTTGGTGTAAAAACGCTCCTGCTTCACGATTCTAAACAGGGAGGTGGCAGTACAATTACCCAACAGCTTGCCAAGACTCTTTTCCCTCGCGAAGAAGCCAGAAGCCGTATTCCGGGTGTAAAACAGGCAAAGCTTGTCATAAATAAATTGAAGGAGTGGATCACAGCCGTTAAACTTGAACGTAACTATACTAAAAATGAGATAGTTACAATGTATTTGAACT
Organism: Bacteroidales bacterium UBA1769; assembly: GCA_002314725.1. Classification (GTDB taxonomy): domain Bacteria; phylum Bacteroidota; class Bacteroidia; order Bacteroidales; family UBA932; genus Cacconaster. The sequence goes on along the minus strand of DCGV01000074.1, from coordinate 7,712 downwards.
CTATCTTCTTCGGTTCGAATGCTTACGGCATCAAGGCCGCCGCTTTGACTTTCTTCAATAAAGAGCCTAAGGATCTTACCGTTGAGGAGTGTGCATGCCTTGTCGGTATGGTCAATAAACCTACCAGATATAATCCTGTCCTTAATCCGGAACAATCTCTATCACGTAGGAATCATGTGCTCAAGCAGATGAAGAAATACAATTATATAGAGAATGCCCAATATGATTCTATTGTGAATATCCCAATAGTACTCGATTACCGTCAGCAGGACCATAACTCAGGATTGGGTCCATACTTCAGGGATATGTTGAGGCGAACCATGAATGCAACGGAGCCTAAACGCTCTTCCTACACTCAATATGAAGATTATGTCGCTGATTCAACTCTTTGGGCGTCTGATCCTCTATATGGCTGGCTTAACAAAAACATCAAACCGGATGGTACCAAGTATAATCTGGATAGGGATGGACTTAAAATCTATACGACAATTGACTCGAGAATGCAACAATATGCAGAGGAGGCTGTTGAGGAGCATTTGAAGAACGACCTTCAAAAATCATTCAATGGAGAGTTGAAATACAAGAGCAGAAAGCCATTCTCTAATGATGTTGATAGGGATGTTATAGAGATTGTAATGAAACAGGCCAGACGCTGGAGCGACAGATATCGTGAAATGAAAGAGAGTGGATCATCTGAATCCCAAATATTGAAGTCATTTGATGAGCCTACACAGATGAGGGTATTCGCTTGGAATGACAAAGGGTATGTTGATACTACCATGACTCCAAATGACTCCATCAGGTATTATAAATCGTTCCTTAGAGCTGCATTCATTGCATTGGAGCCAAACACTGGTGAGGTTAGAGCATACGTTGGTGGTCCGAATTACAGATTCTTCAAATACGACAATGCCCGTCAAGGGAAGAGACAGGTTGGTTCTACCTTTAAACCATTCCTTTATACCCTTGCTATGCAAGAGGGCTTCACACCATGCGACCGAGTTGTCAATATTCCATATTCATTCCCGTTGGCAGATACAATTTGGACACCGAGAAGTACTGATAAAGATGAATACATTGGAAAAACAGTCACTTTGAAATGGGGATTGACAAACAGTTCAAATAATATCTCCGCATATCTTATGAAACAATTCGGCCCTGAGTCTTTGGTAGAGATGTGCCGTAAGATGGGTATTCAGAGCTATTTGAATCCTGTTTATTCATTGTGTGTAGGATCATGTGATTTATCAGTGTATGAGATGGTTTCTGCATACAACACCCTTCCTAGTAGAGGTGTATATGTGTCTCCATTATTGGTGACAAAAATTGAGGATTCTGACGGTAATCTCTTGGCTAATTTTACTACTCGTAAAAGAGAGGCAATCAGTGACCAAACTGCTTATTTGATGGTCAATCTAATGGAGGGAGTTGTAAATGAGGGTACGGCCAGAAGGTTGAAGTTTAAATATGGCTTGGAGGGTGAATTGGCTGGAAAGACTGGTACTACCAATGACCATTCTGATGGTTGGTTTATAGGTTATACTCCAAAATTGACTGCTGGTGTATGGGTAGGTGGCGAAGACAGACAGGTACACTTCGACAATATGTCACTTGGCCAGGGGTCGAATATGGCGCTCCCTATTTGGGGTATCTTCATGCAAAAAGTATATAATGATCCTACGATTCCAATAGGTAAAGACGATCATTTCGTAGCTCCACCAGGATGGAGGATGGTATTAAATTGTACTGGAGATGACGCTGATTTGGAACATACTTCATCTTCTGAATCGGAAATTATTGAAGAGGACTTTTTTAATTGATAAATAATGGAGAAAAAGAATATTGCACTCTTTTATGGTGGTAATTCACTTGAGTGGGAGGTGTCTGTAAGAAGCGGTAAGAATGTTGCCACTTACATTGACAAAGAGAGATATAATCTTTATGAGATATTATTAAGAGGACGTGACTGGTCCATTTGTGATCCTACCAAGGCTGAGGCGGTCCCTGTTTGTGCTGTTGATAAGAATGATTTCAGTTGTGTAATCAATGGTAAAAAGATACTTTTTGATGCTGCTGTCATAATGATTCATGGCAATCCAGGCGAGAATGGTCTGCTTCAAGCCTATCTGGAGATGATGAATGTACCATGTACAACTTGTTCATCATTTGTTTCTGCAGTAACATTCGATAAATATTCATGTAAACAATTCCTTCGTGATCAGGATGTTTTAATGGCAAAGGATGTCTTTATCAGAAAAGGCAATAAAATTGATGCTGAAAATATTGTTGAAATGGTGGGCCTTCCATGTTTTGTAAAACCTACTGATGGTGGAAGCAGTTTCGGCGTGACAAAGGTGAAGAGAATTGAGGATTTGATGCCTGCCATCGAATTTGCTTTTACCCAAACAGATTCAGTTCTTATTGAGGAGTATATTTCCGGTCCTGAACTTGCCGCCGGTGTTTTCAGAAAAGATGGTGAAATCATTACCCTCCCATTGACAGAGATTATTTCGCACAATGAGTTTTTCGATTATGATGCCAAGTATCTGGGCAAGAGTGACGAGATATGCCCTGCTCCTGTATCAAAGGAGATAGTTGAGAAGGTAAATCGGATGACAACCACCATATATGAACAATTTGGATGTGAGAATATAATACGCGTTGATTATATTCTGCATGGTGATGATGCATACTTCCTTGAGATAAATTCAGTACCTGGGTTTACCGCTGCCTCTCTGGTTCCAGCTCAGTTGAAAGCTGCCGGTATGGACCCTAAGGATGTCTTCACCTACATGATAGAATCTGTTTTGTCGAAATGACATACAGACAATTCATAACGACTTCGACAGAACGTCTTGCCCCTCTTTACTCTACGGAAGAGGCTAGGTCCATTGCTGTGAGATTGTTGTCCACGAAACTTAATCTCCCTGAGTATAAATATTTTAGTGAACCAGACTCTCGCATATCTCCTGCCAAGGAAGAGGAATTGGGGGCTGCTATGGATGATTTGTGTAAAGGACGCCCTGTTCAATACGTATTGGGACATGTAGAATTTGCAGGATATCGGTTCAAGGTGAAAGAGGGTGTATTGATTCCTCGCCCTGAGACTGAAGAACTTTTTGAAATAGTTGCATCATCAATCCCTGAAGATATTGATGAGGATGAGGAGTTCAATATACTGGATATATGTACTGGTTCAGGTTGTCTTGCATACTCTTTAGCTGCAACTTTCCCAGGTGCCGGTGTGTATGGTTGCGATATCTCAAATGAGGCCTTGAAAATAGCTTCAAAGCAAAAGATTCAAAATGCTCACCCTGTTCTTTTCTGGGCAGATATCATGAATGGAGTTCCTGGCGGCCTGCCGAAATTTGACATAATAGTTTCTAATCCACCTTATGTTCTCGAATCAGAAAGAGCATTGATGCTGAGGAACGTTCTGGAATATGAGCCTGATATAGCTCTTTTTGTCCCAGACGATGATCCTCTGAAGTTTTATAAATCTATCTCTTCTTGGGCGGAGGTATTGCTCAAGCCTCAAGGTCATATTTTCATGGAGATAAATGAAAAATTCGGAGAAGAGGTTTCTGCGCTCTTCCCCGATTCCAGAATTCAAAAAGATTTCTTGGGTAAGGATCGTTTTTGTATTAAATAGCCCTACTTGTTCCAAAGATTCTTTGGATATACACCATCATTGACAAGCTTTTGGATCTTCTCCACTACAATAGGCCTGTCCTCATGATAAGTGACACCAAACCATTTGGCATCGCAATCCAGAACCTTCATTGTTGCTTTCTTATTTCTGATCAATGTGTCTGTTACAAGTGGGATGAAGAATTCAGCTTTTAAATTCGTTTTGGCATCTTCACTATCCAAGAACTCTTTGAAAAGATCGTCGGAATATTCGAAATAATCTGGTGTAAAGCCGAAGAAATTCATTGATACATAGCTGTTCGGGTCAATCTTTACGTCTTTGTCGTTATCTACGTAAGAGATATTTCCATCCGCTTTACGTTCAATCTTCAGACGTTCATTGATGTCTGTAAGGAATCCATCTTTTACACAACATTCACCTCTGGATACGCTACCGAAGTCAGATAGAGTATTCTTTAGATAATATCCTACCAATGCGTATTCCCCTTTGTGATTTTCAACACTTTTAAGGAATTGGGCGATTGACATAAACCCTTCACGCCCATAGAAATCATCGGAATTAATGACTGCGAATGGTTCATGGATTACATCTTTTGCCATCATGATGGCGTGATTTGTTCCCCATGGTTTCTCACGTCCTTCAGGCACAGTATAACCTGTAGGAAGGTAATCCAGCTCCTGATATACTGTCTCGACTTTAATTTTACCGCCAAAACGTTCTGTATTATAGATCGAAGTAAATGCCTCTGCGAATGAGTGCCTGATTACAAAGACAACCTTGCCGAAGCCTGCTTGAATTGCATCATATATTGAGTAATCAATTATCGCCTCTCCACTTGGACCGAGTCCATCCATCTGTTTCAGAGAGCCATATCTTGAGCCCATTCCGGCGGCTAATACTAATAGTGTTGGTTTCATGCGTGAAATTTTTAATACATCTTACCAAATTTACAATTTTTTCTCTTAAAATCCAATTTTTATTCAAACTGCCAGACAATCAAGATTAAAAAACAAGAACGTCCGTTGCACTTAGGGACGTTCTTGTATCAGTTACGGTTTTGTTGACCGGAGAAGGCTTATTGCGGTTGTCCTGAATCCTTGACGCAGCGGACGGAGTAGCCATTTGCACGATGGTCGGTGCTAAGGGAAATCATTTCCGAAACTATAAATAAGTCCTTCGCTTCTTTAACGCTGGCATCTTCGTTTTGAGAAGACGACCAATAATAGCCAGAACTATTGCGTCCATCAAAGTTTCCGTTTTTAAAATAACGTGTACCAGCAGCTGGGAGGAATACTCGAGAAGTACTATCGCTATATAGTGTCTTTCCAGAGAACCAATATCCGTTCTGGGAATCTTTTGATGTCCACTCTGATCTGTTTTCGCTGAGATCTTTCAACTCAGCTGCTGTTGGCACCCTCCACCCAGTTGGGCAAGGGTCATAGTTTGTCTTTGTAGGAGAAGTTTCCTTGTCCGGCCCAGTCTTACTATTCCATCTGGTCGAGTCTAGTGGAGTTAACCCATCATTCTCTTCGTTGGCGGTGTAATAAAAATAGCTGGAAACCTCGCTTGATGCAGACACTGGGCCGGCAGTGGCAGTTTGAATAACAGTTTCCGTGTACGTTGCGTTATCATTGTACCCGCAACCATCCTTCCTACCCCACTGATATAGCTTGCCGAATATGTAGTTGGTTGCGTCATATCCGCAGTTCACCGGAGCCCAAACAACACCATCAATCTCTATGCCGTAACCGTATGATTCATAAGCGTAAAGAGCCTTTGTGCCGTTGGTGATGCCCCAACCTGCAGATTTTTCCTTGATTATCTTCACAGCACCTGTTGTGTCGTTAGGATTCAAGGATGCATTGATTGTCACCGTCCTGCTTGTCACCGACGGATCTGTATCGGGACTCGGGAGCCATTGAGAGAGGCATTTTTCTGCCGATAAACCCGTCGTAGCTAGCATAGTCACCGATGAGAGTTTATGGCAGTTGGTGAACATATTTCTATAGCAAGAATTTAACAGGGTGATGGCCTTAAGGTCAGGAGCTGTTGTTAAAGAATGACAGTCACAGAACATATCTCTATAGCAATATTCTGCTAATGTTGTTGCAGGAAGAGGTGGAGCAGCAGCTAAAGAACTACATTTTTCGAACATACTTTCATAGCATCTTTCTGCCAAAGTTGTCGCTGGAAGAGATGGGGCAGCAGCTAAAGAACTACATTTTTCGAACATACTTTCATAGCATCTTTCTGCCAAAGTTGTCGCTGGAAGCTTCAGATTGGATGCTGATATTAATACCGAAAGATCATAAAATAAACTATTGAAAGCATTCTTATTGACTTCAGTATTAAATGTATTTGATAGGTTTGAACCATTCAAAAGATACATAATATTTCCCCCAACATTCACAGAGTCTGTTGCTTTGAAATGGTTGAATCCCATAGAGCTTTCTGCAAACTTTGCATTACCACCGTCACCAGCTCTGAAATAGACTTTGTCACCAATATTAGGTAGGGTTACATTTGTCGTTCCGACAACGAAGGTCTCCCAAGAAGAGCCGTTGGTTGAGTACTGAAGACTTACTACTGGAGGCGTATCTTCATCTTCGTATCTTTTCATTGAAACCACCGTACCAGCTTCTAGTGCCTCGAAGTAGAAATAGTTGTTGTTCTGATACAGATTGAAATACTCAGATGACAAATCGCTCTTGCCGCTTGAAATTACAAGTGATGCAGCCGCATTGTCCGGGAGATTTTGGAACTGAGCGTAAACCTTGAATTCTCCGTTTTCGCAGAATACTGTGTCAATAACAGCAGTTGGAGCAGTACCTTTGGTCATAACTTCCTGAATCTTGAAAGACACCATCTTCGCTCTGTTTTCATTATTTGCGATCTTCCATGCATCAGCTAGGGCTTGTGCTGCTGAGGTAGGTTTGATGTCAAAACTGATGGTATCATATGCATCTAGCAATTCGACACTTCCGTCGCTATATTGAGGAATCACTCTGACACTCTGAATCTGCGCGATAAGAGCGTTGATATTCGCTTCTACTGCATCTAGACGACTCTTAATATTTGTTATCTCTGTATTAATTGCGGTTATCTGACCGTTAAGAGTGCTTTGTGCAGTTGCTATATCCTGAGCAAGTTTTGTATTGATCTTACCTTCAAGGGAATCCACTGCAGTTTTGATAGCTGATTGATATGCAGCAGTTATCTGGCTCTTAGCTGTATCAAGGGCAACTTTCTGCTCGTCAATCTTCGCATTGATTGTTGAATCAACGGCACTCTGTGATTGTCCAAGAGAATCAAGAGTTGCATTTAATTGAGCGATTGTATAATAGTCAGTAAGCTTTTCGTTAACCCAACTCTTCATCGACTCCTCACTAGCTGAAACGGCATCTTTTATGGCTTTCTCATAATCTGCTGTGATTTCACTCTTTGCATCGCCGAGAGCCTTGCTTATTGCCTCAATCTTCGCTGGGATACCAGCTACAACTGTTGCCAATGAATCATATTGAGCAAGTGTCGCGAATGTGGCATTTGCCCAATCCTTGGATGATTTAAGTTCGCCATTAACGAAAGATTTCAATTCATCGATCTTGGTTGAAAGATTTTTGTCAACAGCAGTCAAATCTTCAATCTGACCTTTAATCTTGGAGTTGTCACTCTGAAGAGATGTGATATATCCACTCAATGAGTTTTCAACACTCTGTAAATCAGTGATAGATGCGTTGATGTTCTTAATCTGAGAATCGATGGTAGCAATAGTGCTGCCTGTAAGTTCGTCAATCTGCTTCTGTAGGTTGTCGATCTCCTCTTGGTAGCAGGATGTCGCTGTCAAAGCAACTACTGCCGTGAGAACGAAAAAGTTTAAGAATTTCTTCATACGTTTATTTGAATTATTAATTGTTTTCAACAACAAAAAACGCTCACCGTCCCACTACAGGACAGCAAGCGCTGTTAAATTCTTTACAAAGGAAAGGTACAACTACCCCCCCCCAGACCGTCCGAAAAGTCACCTTTCGAACGTCTTGAGATTGTTGATTTATAATTGTTT
>DCGV01000007.1 GCA_002314725.1 Bacteroidales bacterium UBA1769 | reverse complement strand
GACCATAAAAGCAAGTGCGGATATGTGAAGTAGCCTCCTTCTGAAGAGTTCGTGTCGATGCATCGCAAGCCATTGGTGATAAATAAAGCAAAGAAGCCTGTTTGCACCATTCCAGAAGACATTGTAGCAAAGACCGTCATATTCTCGCGAAAGAATAGCCTAACAAGTTTCCTTCTTGGCATATTTCCGGAGGATACCGTCAGGCATTTGATAGAGCTATACCGTATCGGCACCACTCGTGACGGCTACACAGTCTTCTATCAGATTGACAAGGATGGTCGCTGTAGAGCTGGAAAGATTATTCCATATAATTCAGAAACTGGGCATCGTATCAAAGACGGATCTGTCCCGCCAGTAATGTGGGTGCACAAGAAACTGATTCAAGCCGGAGTCCTTCCGGAAGATTGGGTTCTTTCCCAATGTCTTTTCGGAGAGCATCTTCTCAGCAAATATCCTGAGCGCACCGTCGCCCTTGTCGAATCCGAAAAGACTGCCATCATCTGCGCTGCTGCCCTTCCGGAATTCCTCTGGCTTGCCACCGGAAGCAAACAGCAGTTCAATGATAAACTCTTTTCCCTAAGAGGGAGAAAAGTCGTAGCCTTCCCTGACGCCGACGGCTATTCTGAATGGTGCCAGAAGGCCAAGAAATATCCGGCACTGAATATTACCGTGTCAGATATTCTGGAAACTACAGCCACGCAAGAAGAACAGGATGCCCATATCGACATAGCGGACAGGTTGATTGTAGAGATCCGGGACATCGCCATTAAGTAAAACGGCTATTGTAGAATCTGGTTGAACATTATATCCAAATAGTTCTCGTCGCCTTGGAACACCACATGGCTGTGTGTAAATTCCGGTCGAGTACCCCAGAAGCTGACGTCCTTATAATCAGTATTGCTGATAATATAGCTATCCAACACAATATTCGGGTCTTCCAATGTCGGTTGAACTTCTTCCTTCAATTGTTTGAACAGCTGAATCTTTGGATCTTTCAGCCCATGTAAATTCCTGATGCCCTTAGGGTCGATGAATGTAACATGCTGTTTCACCCCATCATTGACCCAAAGAATGAAGTCGGGATAGAAATTACTTGATTCGAAGAATCCAATGCCCTTTCGGCTTTCATTTCTAAGAAGGTAAAGATCCTTACCCTTCAGTGTATCTTCTTTGTGGTCGTTAAAATACTTGCGTACATGTTTAACGAACGTCTGCTCACCAGTATTCAACGCAACAGGAGATATCTTAATCATTGGCTCATTGGTATCCGGATCTTGCAGTATCTTATTTCCATTAGTATCCTTATCCTTCAAGCAAAGCAACGGATAATAGAGATGCTGGTCAAACCGCATCGCCATAATCCAAGGAGCCTCAATCGCAAAGTCCTGTTCATAGTTCCCGGATACAATCTGCTCCTTAAGCTCCTTCAATTTATCAATCCACGCCTGTTTATCCTTACGCACTTCGATGGTGTACTCAGTGAAGAAGTTAGGGTCATTGGCATCTATGTAAACGGTCTCCATATACTTAGATTCCCACTTTCCCCTACTTCTTTTGTAAGCCCTGTCAATATAAGCCCGAAGCAATGCAATCGTAATCTCCTGCCAACGCTGGACATCCCTACCGTAATCACGGAATTCAAGGGCTTCTTCAGGAATAGTCAATTCATACCATCCGTGGCAATCCATTAAACCTCGGAGCATTTCAAGACTGATTTCCAAGTTATACCAGCTACGCTCGTTCTTCATCTGCTCAATGGCAAAAAATATCTTCTCCCAATCCAGCAGATTCAGATGGCTTGGCTTCAGATATCCCAAACCTGTCGCATTCGCCTCCGTTGTATTTGTGCCACGACTCCACATAGCTTCCACTTTCGGCGTCCAATCAAGTTTGATAGTTATAATGTTGACAAGATCGGCAGGCTTCACCTTCTCTGTCTTCTTGAAATCATATCCTTTCTTCAATCGAACAATCTTCAATTTTTTATCCGACAGAAGATTTACCGTAGGGATGTCGATTGATTCATACTGCTCCTCATTTGAAGGGAGGCCCTCATCCTGCAAATACTTGCGGAAAGCATCCATATAGTCAGCCCTGACTCCAAATATGTTCAGTGTCTCGATTCCCTTTAATCCTTTTGGTAGATTGCCTGGATGATAACTGCTGTCGAGTGCGGTGCTTCGCTTCAAGGAATACTTGAAGCCTTTCAGCCTGACGCCACGCCCAAACAGTTGGATAATCTCAGAACCTTCGCTCCGTCCAACATTCATCAATCCCATTGCACTTACACGCCAACTGCTCCATCCTTCAGAGAATTTCTTTGAACCGATAAGAATATTGATTGATGAATTCTCCTTATTGATGTTATTGAAGAGTGACATTTCGCCAAATTCACGGGACTCAGTACTGAAACCATTCTCCGCACACAACGATGTCAGCTTATCGCTATCACCGACATTGATGACGCCGAAGAAATCAGCATTACCGACCTGCAAACCGATTTCTCCCTCTCCTCCTTTCTGTTTGACAATATTCAAACGTGCACCACTTATCTCGGAATGGAAAATAACCTTGAGTACCTTGTCATAGACAGTTCGAGCAAATTGTTCCTCTTCACCAAGTCTCATTCCCTCTTTTATCATACGGAATGAATTGGCAAACAGGCCATAACCGTGGCTATTCTTGATTCCATCCTCAGGGTCAAGCAATCGCTTGATGTAAATGGCAAAGATATCCTTCTTTGCTATGAAATCCTGAAGGAAAAGAAGAATCTGCACAACGTCTGACACATTGCGCTTATTCTCCGTCCGGACAGCATTCACGCTTCCTCCGACGAAAATTCCGAGCGGTTTTGCACATAGGAATTTAATATTGATAGCTGCATCCCTTTCGTACGCAAGAGTCTGCTCGAACAAACATAGCAGGTATGCTGTAAGATACATATCCAGAAGCTCTTGATCGTCCCATGATGCCATATTCATGATGCGGTAATCTTTGCCATACCCATCATCATAGAAATACCGGTATGAATAGTCAAAGAGCGTAGCTTTTCCGTATTCAGTAAGCAACGCTTCTCGACTGGCTCCTGATGCGGCGGCAATTGCCTGCCCGAATGTTGCAGAGTATTCAAACGAGAATCCTTGCTTAGTCAGCACATTTCTGTATCCCTTCCAAACTTCACCACCGGAACCTTTGTGCCCTTCATCCACCATCACAAGATTGTTCCCTTCAAAGCTCTCAACAGCGACGGTTTTATCTCCGTCTTTCTCTGCCAGCTTGTTGATGTCGATAACTTCTATCGTCTTTCCTCTCTGACGGAACAAATCGTTGCCATTCTTATTAAAAATCTCTGCATCAAATCCGGAAAGTTTCAAATCATCGAGGTGCTGCCTTGATAATCCTTCATTTGGTGTCAGGATGATTATTCGGTTCAGTTTATTTATTCCAGCCTTTTCAGCATAATACAGATACTGCTTGATGTTGATGTGCATCAATAATGTCTTACCTGAACCGGTTGCATTCCAAAATGCAATCTTATTCAGATCCTCCTCTGAGAATGACTGGATCCCATGCCACGTATCGGTCCGGACATTAAAATCATTCTCCAGGAATTCGTTGATGCCGTTAAGCAAGGCCTTCTTATCTGAAAAATATTTATCCAGATAAATTTCCGTAAACAGGAGTGAAAGGTATTGGAAATATTTCCACTTTACCTTGTCCTGGCGGTCCTCATTAATCTCGTTGGTGTATTTTACAATATGTTGGTCATACTCATACAGCTGCTCTTTTGTCAGTTTGTAGTCATACATATGCTGGCAAAGCGCATGGTACAGCAATGACTCACCCTCATCATTTATCCCTTCCAGAGCAGGCTCCTTAAGATCTCTGCTGAATGAGGCCAAGTCCTTTGTGCCGAACAGGCTGAGCAAATATTTGAATAGCACAAGGCTTTCCTGCAGCTTGCCTTGGGTGCTCGTATTCTGTCTTCTAGGTGGCATAGTCGCTTACTCCTCTTCAAACATTCGTTTCTGGAATTCCTGCTCAATCAGCACCACTTTCCAGCGCTCATCGTCACGGCGAAGGTTAGGAAGAGTGTTGTCTCCGTTTACATAGATAACATCAAAATCGTGTGTAAGGGTACTGTAGTCCATCTTTTCAAAGAACCTGTTCAACGCGTCATTATCCACCTTTTCGCAATTACGCCATATTACAAGAGTCTTCTCCTCGTTTTTATGGGTGACGCCTTCAACAACGCATATATTATCGTCTTCGTGCCAATGAATAGTTTCAACATTCAATCCTATGAGGAAATTGAACGTTTCGACCATATCAACCTTAGTTTCAACCAGTTCATTATCCTTGGTTGTCTTAAGTGTCATTGCGAAAGGATTGACAAACCATTCAAGGTTGAAGAGAGACCCCTTTGTTTCGGTATCCATCATATAACCAAGCATATAGCTTTCCTTGAAACTATTGCTTTCATTATTAAAAATATCGACATGCTCGTTTAGGGCAAGATTGTTCAATGTATCCTCATACTGCTCTAACCGTATATATTTGACACATTGCGAATCGCCATTTCTTGAAACAGGTTTTCCAGCATCCCAATCAGTTGAGTACATTACTTTTTCAACACGAGTGCGGGTTACCTTGTCAAAGTACTCACCCATTTCGCATAATATGAACTTTCTGTTTCCGCCCTCAGTTCTGTTAATATGCATAACAGCATGAGCAGTAGTTCCTGATCCACCAAAATAATCTAACACTGTACAGGACTCATCATTATATGTTCCTGCATACACGGCGGTCACGACAGTGTATAATGATTTCGGAAATGAGAATAAACCAGACTTTCCGAAAATTTTGGTCAATAAATTTGTTCCATTTGTTACAGCACTATACTTATTATCCACCCATAAACTTGGCAATAATTCCCAATCTGACTCATCAAAATATAGTCTTTGAATGGTGTTGTTTTGAGAACACTGCAGCATTCCGTTCTGAATGGCAATTTTTGCAGACTCATACCCTAAACTCCAACAACGTTCTACGCCATCAGCACCAAGAGGATAAATTCTAAGATAACCTTCTTCTGTTTTTCCTTTAGGATAATTAGTTTCTTCAAGAGGTGGTGCTGGCTCTACACCAATAATTTTCTTTGTGGCCTCGTCTACCAAAACAGCATAAAAGCTATTTGGTCGGCCAAATCTATGGTTGTTGTCTCCAGTACCACTCCGACAGAATCCTCTTGTCCTTTCCCTTTCTTCGATTTTGCTGCCTCTCAAAAGGTCAAGATCTTTAGGGAGAACAAATAAATTATATTCGTGAGTTTTTGACACATTACTCCTTCCCGTACCTGAACCCGGATAATGATTTACGATACATTGAAAGATGTCATGATTATAAAATACCTGTTCAAGAACTTTATATAAATTGTGTAATTCCGCATCATCTATTGCTACAGAATGAAAACCATTATTGGTTGATAGTTTTGCGCTCAATGACACACGGTCCTGCATTAGGCTCATCCATGATGAATCTTTATATGAGTTCTTGTAAAGTATCGGCGTTGCGTCTGTATTATAGGGGGGATCAATATATACACACTTCACACCTTGTTGATATTTATTTTGCAGAAGCTGTAAGGCTTGATAATTATCACTGTTAATCAGCAATCCATTACAATCCTCATCAATGTTTTCCATACTTGCAATCACCTTGTGTTTGAAGGCATCAGAGAAGAAAGCTGTGTCGAGGACAAGGTAGGGATTCTGCTTAAGGAAGTCAATCGTCAAAGGCTCTGAATAACCGCCAATTCCCATCATGCCTTCTAATTCATCAATTGCAAACAGTCGTACCCATTCCTTGCGCTGTGCATCATTCGCACAGATTTCATCATAGAGTTTCTCCGGGATTCGATCAATGGTGATGCAATAATCCGTTTGAACAACGAACTTCTTTTTTAGCCAAAGCTTCTTCTGGAAATCCTCAAGACTGGCAAGGAAGGTGACAATCTTATCTCCTACGTTCCTAATTGCTTTGACCTGCGCAAGCTGGGACTGTATGTGACTGCCGTCGAGGTCGTCAAGATGCATTACCTCATTCTTGATGTAAAAATCAAGCTCTCGGCGTAAAAAACCACCAAGGTCTTTATGTATGAAATAATCAAAAGAGTTTTTCGCTGTGTAATCCGACAAATGCTTCTCCAGTAATGATCTATCACCAGAAGAATTGTTAGACATTAATAAATGTTTCCAGTTGTCAGGTAAAATAGATGAAAGAATTTCAATAGCGTTTGCACAAAGATCAGTTTGCCTTGTAGCCTTAAACATTAACTGATAGGTGAAATATATGTTAAGTTCGCCATTGATTTCTTCAATAGTTGGTTCCCCTTCCTCCTGATAAAGAGCAAAACGACGTTCCATGTTGTTTTGACTCTTATTATTGTTCATTTCGGTGCTCGCATCCTTTAATACAAAATGAACAAGCTTATCTCCACACTTAAATGAATAATTCTGGAAATATTCGGAAGATTTTATGTAATACTGATCAGCATTAGCCCAATGCAGTTTCACCTCTTCTCCATTGTATGGAATAGCGTATGCATTATCCTTATAGCGGCGCTTTGAGATAAAATCACCTTCATCATAATATCGGCTGAAGAATGTTGTAAGGTGGTTATAAACCTCGTTCTCAAGTTGACTTATGTCCGTGCTTTGCTGGAGCTTATCTTTAAGTTGCTGATACTCTGGATTGTTCTCGGCAGAAGTACCAAAAGAAGCAGCCTGGCGTTCTATTTCCTGCATCTTGGCCTTTATTCCAGCAGTATCTGTACCGCTGTTTTCGCTGAGGATTGTCTTCACTTGGGGAAGAAGGTCAAGCTCGAGAAATTGTTTTATCTCAGCTCGCTTCTGATTCATGATGCGGTAGATGCCAAAATCAAGTTCAGCATGATCCATCATGAAGATTTCTTCAAGTTTCTTGATGAAACTAGGATAGTAGGATGTCGCCATTGTTGTTTATGTTTTTTCTTTATTTGCTATTTGGTCTGCCAACGGATTATGAAGATATCCTCATTGTTTACATTCTGGACCATCTTCTTTTCTATTTCGGCTATCATTTTCTTGCGCTTGTCACCAATCTCATCTTCCCTGTCATCCAACTCATTCCTGAGGCGACGACGCTTCCTTTTCAGTTCATCCACCTTTCGCTCAGCCCTAAGTTTTTCTTCAACGTTTGTGGCATTTCTTGAGTCTCTCTCAGCCGTTTGAATTGATTTTCGTAAAACCTTGATTTGATCCTCAAGGTCATCAAGCATATCATGCTCCCATTTTAAGATGCGGTCTTCTTCCTGTTTGAAATATGAGAGATTTCTGCTGTCAATATCTTTGAGTTTTGCTTTTCCGTGCTGACTTTGGTTCACGTACAGCTTTTGTTTCATCTCATCTGGAACTTCGCAAGTATCCTCCTCTGAGCCGCCATTCAAAAACAGTTTCTCACATTCCTCCTGTGACAAGAATCTGCCATCATCAGTTATTGCTGTGAAGAGATTATACTGTTCGCTCTCCATTGACGAGATGTCAAGTCGGGAGAGGAGCAGATAACCTTTGCTATCGTGTAAATGCTCAGGAAGATTGGCATTCATCGTCATTGCATCTTCATCAAAAATAACCTTGCCGCAATCATCCAGATCTGTTGATAATGCCGTATTTATAACATGCTGACCTAAGGCATCGTTAAGACGGTAAGGGGCCGCATCATCAAATTGACCAAGCAATGCGTATTTTCCACGTTTCATCCCGGCCACAGGGGTTTTCAAGACAAAAGTGTGTGTAGTGTCATTGAAAATGGCTTGAGAGCTGAGGATAAATTTGGTCAATTCCCAGAAAATATACTGGTAGCGATTCAAGAATGCACCGGTGTCATCTTTTCTGGTACGAAGATGCTCCTGTACGTTGATATCAAAATTCTCAATAACCTCGGCCCGGACAGTTTCCATGCGCTCATCGATTTCCTGCTGCATGTCATTCTGCAGACGTTCAAAAGCTTGTTGTATCTCTTCATCTGATCTGCATTGCTGATATATCTCCCAAATGCGACTTTCGATATCGATATTGTCAGCTTGTCCAAGAACTTCGTCACTGGCTCCGAATACATCGTCGAACAGTTTGAATTTACTGCTAAGTAACTCAAACACTCGCACGTCTGCATAGTTTCGAATATTGATAAAATTGACAACAACGACATCGAACTTCTGTCCATAACGGTGACAACGGCCTATTCTCTGCTCGATTCGTTGTGGATTCCAAGGCAGATCATAGTTAATTATCAGTGAGCAGAATTGCAGGTTCAAACCTTCAGCAGCAGCCTCAGTGGCAATCATAATCTCAGCATCATCCCTGAAGTAATCTACGATTGCTGCCCGCCTGTCAGCCGTTTTGATTCCACTTACTTTATCCGGATGCTGTTCACACCATTTACGATATATTTCACTGGTTTGTGGCTCACTGGCTTTTCCGTTAAATAAAACTATCTTCCCTGAATACCCATTGGCCTCAAGCATATCCCGAAGAAAAGATTGTGTCTTTGTAGATTCAGTGAAAATCAATGCCTTACGTTCTGCCCCCTCTTCTTTGAGCTTTTTGAACGCTTCACCAAGTGCCACAAGTAATGCAGCTGCTTTTGACTCAGACTTGATATTCTTGGCCTTCGCAATAAATGTTTCGAGTGTTTTGATTTCCTCCTTCAATCGAGGTATATCTATGACTTCCTCGTCGAAATCAGGGGCCTCAGCCTCTTCATCGCAATCGTCAACGTCTTCTTCAATTGTCTGCCATTCGTCAATATCATCCACAATATCAGCCACCTCAAACCCGACTGGTTTGTTAGCTTCAAGCATCTTCTCAAGACGCGTCTTGATATGAGAAAGTGTAGAAATTAATGCGAATGTGGATGACGCAAGAATCTTGCGCACAATCATTGTCGTCAGTTTGCGCTGACTGGCAGGAACACTGTATATGTCATCCCTCCGCAAAAAATCGGAAACCATCTTGTAAAGTTCAAATTCATCGTCTGTTGCATTGAACTTTTGGGTCATTGGCAACCGGTTAGTGTAATTGATGTACTCCTTAACATCCTTTCTCAGTGTTCTGGTGAAGTAAGGAGCAACACGCTTTCTTAGTTCACCCAGATTGTCACCTTTGCCATATTCGGCCTTGAAACTCTTTTCTCCGCCAAAGATATGATCATCAATAACACTTGTGAGGCCATATAACTCCAGAAGAGAGTTCTGAAAAGGCGTGGCGGTAAGAAGCAATTTCTTCACGCCATAAAGAGCATCGCGTACATTCGCTGCAGTCTTTGCAGAAGTCCGGTAAACATTCCTAAGTTTGTGAGCCTCATCTACAATTGCAAGATCAAAGGCATTGGTTAAGATATCCGCTTTATGCTTTGCGGCAAAATTGTAACTGCATATTATCACTCGCTTAGAGGACAAAGGATATTTCCCTTCTCTCAGATAGGCATTATAATTCTTCGTGTCGAGAATTTCTGTTGGTATTCCAAATTTATCATGCAGTTCAGATTCCCACTGTTTTCGAAGTGAAGCTGGACAAACAACAATAATCTTGCGTTTTCCCACAGACCAATACTGGCACAATACCAATCCCGCTTCAATAGTTTTTCCAAGACCAACCTCGTCGGCCAAAACCACCCCTTTGTTAAAAGGTGATTTAAAAGCAAACAAAGCCGCATCAATCTGATGAGGATTAATATCTACCGAAGAGCTCAAAAGTGACTGAGATAGGGATTCAATATCTCCTCCCACGGACTTCTGAGTCAATAGACTAGCGTAGTATCTTGCGTGATAGCGCGTTATCATCGATTACTTTGTTGTATTGTCTTCCTTTCTTCTCGACAAGAACAGCTATCTGAATATAAACAGGATTGCAGCCGTATCCATACTCACCAATCGTTAAGGATAACAACACTGAAGCAATACCTGGTTGCAGATACCAATCGTCAAATTCAAATCGAGAATTCTTGCAATAAAAGGTAAAGGTATGAAAAATCTCGCTAATCTGGCTGGAATATCACCTGAATAACGATGAAAACAAACGAAATCGCGCGTTTTCACCACACAATCCAATATTGTTCAAATGAATGGCCTGTTGGAAAATTTACTTAAAAGCAAATAGATGTAAACGAGTGATACAACTCGTAATAGTCAAAACCATCCTATTTCTATAATTTTCCGTAATTTTTTTACGGAAATATTAATTATTTCCCTATATTTGCCACTGAAACCAAAAATGACT
Source organism: Bacteroidales bacterium UBA1769 (assembly GCA_002314725.1). Lineage (GTDB taxonomy): Bacteria > Bacteroidota > Bacteroidia > Bacteroidales > UBA932 > Cacconaster. Next base: position 14 of record DCGV01000007.1, on the reverse strand, counting down.
GCTTATGCTTGCTA
>DCGV01000039.1 GCA_002314725.1 Bacteroidales bacterium UBA1769 | reverse complement strand
TAAGCCAATGCAGCTGCTGTAGGTTCATTGATGATACGGCGTACTTTCAAACCGGCAATTTCACCAGCCTCTTTAGTAGCCTGACGCTGAGAATCGCTGAAGTATGCAGGAACTGTAATAACAGCCTCGGTTACACTTTGACCAAGATAATCTTCAGCAGTTTTTTTCATTTTCTGAAGAACCATTGCTGAAATCTCCTGTGGTGAATAAAGCTTACCGTCTATATCAACACGTGGAGTGTTATTGTCACCGCGTGATACTTTATATGGAACTCTTGAAATCTCTTTGCTTACCTGATCATAAGTCTCACCCATAAATCTCTTAATAGAGAAGATGGTCTTCAAAGGATTTGTAATAGCCTGACGTTTAGCAGGATCACCAATTTTTCTCTCACCGTTATCTGCAAAACCCACTACTGAAGGGGTTGTTCTTTTACCTTCACTGTTAATAATAACTGTAGGTTCATTACCTTCCATTACTGCAACACAAGAGTTTGTAGTACCAAGGTCAATACCAATAATTTTACTCATAATATTTATCTCCTTTTTTATTTATTTCAATTCATATGGCGGAATCCGGTTCCACCAGTCGTTTTCTGCAAGCGACATCCCCTTATTATCGAAAGTTGTGCCAAAAAGAAAAGACTGACACAATGTCAGTCCTTTCGTCATTTTTACATATAGTATATTGATGAATTACTAATATGATGGTATTATCTAACAGTATTATATGAAAGTATAATCTTTCCGACATTGATGAAGTGGTCAGCAACACGTTCTGCATTTGATGACAGTGAAAGGTACTGAGCCCCTACGGATGGAGTGCAAATGCCTTCAGAAAGACGTTTGATATGATTTTCTTCCATCATCACAGTCATTGAGTCAACCTCCTCTTCAATCTCATTAGCCTTATTGAATGCAGCAATATCTTCATTGGTATATGCCTGCATTACATATTTGTAGATAGAATTAATCTTTTCTCTCAATGTTTCGATTTCAGATTTTGCATCATCAGAGAAGCCGGAGCTAAAGTGTTGAAGACTTTCTGCATACTCGACAATATTTTCAGCATAGTCGCCGATACGTTCAAGGTCACGAACAGTACGGAATACTGTGGTTAGATAGATATGGTCTTTCTTACTGATTTGCGCGGCTTCTGAAAGTTTTACAACAAAGTCAACAATATGTGTATTCAGATAGTTCAACTCCCGCTCCTGCGCCTCGAATTTCGATCTTTGTGAGAAATCCATATTACATATTATATCCAGTGATCTGTTGAAATTATCAATTGCTATCGCAGCCATATTGATAACCTCCGATTTTGTCTGATAAACGGCAACTGGAGGTGTTTTCAACATATTCTTATCAATATAGAACAATCTAGGAGCATCCGGATCCTCTTCCACCTTGGCATCAGGAATCATTGCCGTAACAAGTTTTACAAGAAGAGTGGTCAACGGAAGAATAATCACTACAGTTGTTACATTGAAAATAGTGTGGAACATTGCAAGCTGTGTCTGAGGAGCTCCAGGGAACATATGCTGAAACATTGTTCCATAAGTGATATCACCACCTGAAAGAGCTTTTATCAATGTGCCTGCTATCATGAAAATTATCACACCACTCACGTTGAAGATTAAGTGAATCATTGCCGTACGTTTAGAGTTCGTACCGCTGGTCATACCTGCAATGATAGCAACTACGCAGGAACCGATATTTGAACCCATTGTCAAGAAAATACCTTGATCCAATGATATCAAACCGGAAAACACCATAGCTAATGCGATAGATGTCATTACAGATGAACTCTGAATAATCGCAGTTAGGATTGCGCCGATTACAACAAGAAGTATTGAATTATTGATACCTGCAAGGAATAATTTGATCGAATCAAGTTCGGCAAACTGCTCCATAGATCCGCTCATCAAGCTCAAACCAACGAAAAGCATACCGAAACCTGTAAGAGTTCCTCCCAGTAGTTTTCCGTTATTGTGTTTTGAAAATAATGAGATAAACGCACCAATTCCTGCGAATGCAGAGAATATAACTGTCGTAGAAACAGAATTGCCGCCAAACATACCGAGGGCGACAATCTGAGCTGTAATAGTGGTACCTATATTGGCACCATAAATCATTGTAGCAGCTTGAGTCAGAGAGATGATACCGGCATTTACGAAACCGATAACCATTACTGTAGTTGCACCTGAACTCTGAATAGCTGCTGTACCTACGGTTCCGATACCAACTCCGAGGAGTTTGCTGCCCGAGGCCTTTGAAAACAGGGCTTTCAGCCTGTTTGAACTTGCCGATTCCAAATTGGAGCTCATCATCTGACAAGCGATCAAGAAGATTCCGATACCGGCAATTAGCGTCAAAATTGACGAAATTACTGCTACTGATGTCATTTCAGTTTTTTCCTATATAAATCGGGACAAAGATATATATTTTAGTTGAGAGTCCAAAGTTTAGAGTAGAGTCTAGAGTCCAGAGTCCAGAGTCCAGAGTTTCAACTCTCAACTCTTAACGTTCTGCTGCGGCATCTGAAGATGCCTTACTAGCTGGCAAGTTGTTCTATCGAACTTACTCTCAACTCTCAACTCTAGACTCTAGACTCTGGACTCTCAACTACTCCATCGCACCAACTATCGAACTCTGGATCTTCGACTTGAAGCTGCGGATGAGACAACAAGTAAGCATAAGCCCTTCTCATTCCCTCTTTCATACCGATTGTCATCT
>DCGV01000136.1 GCA_002314725.1 Bacteroidales bacterium UBA1769 | reverse complement strand
ATTTTGTAAGTTTGGAGGAGGCGGATTGTAGAATAGATTGGGAGAGCGCCAGAATAGTAGAGTTATCATAACACCCATACATCGCGAAATTGGAAATATGACATTAACATCCTTCACTTTCCTTCTCTTCTTCCCAATAGTTTTCCTGCTGCAGTACCTGCTGTTTAGCAAGAACCGCAACTTGCAGAATGGATTTGTGCTGGCAGCCAGTATGGTGTTCTACGGATGGTGGGACTGGAGACTGCTTGGCTTTCTGCTGCTGACAGCCATCTCTACCTATCTGGCAGGAATACAACTGACAGCCAGTACATTGAATCTGATACTGCCGGTGGGGATAAGTTTCTACACTTTCTCGGCCTTGAGCTACAGCATTGACGTGTATCAGCAAAAGAGCAATACTCGTTGAAGATGGTGAAAGCCAAGAAGAAAGAAATACGGCCAAAATGACAGGATGACAATATAAAAAGTTAAATTTGATGGAACGAATGATGGTAGAAACAGGGAGATGTCTCCCGTTCGTTCAGAATGAAAAACATTAGACGACTATTCCTGAATAATTGGCAATAATGATTAGATAAGATACAATAAAGGAACTATATTTGGTGGAACGAATTAATGTTTTGATCGGGGAATGTCACCCATAGTTCAATATGAAAACGTTTAACGATAATCCATTAATAGACAGTATTTAATATGGCACGTATTATCATCAGAAACCTAGGAGCGATAAAATCCATAGACATACACCTAAAACAAGTGAATGTATTTATTGGGCCGCAAAGTATCGGTAAAAGTACGCTGGCTAGAGTGATAAGCTTTTTTTCTTGGATGGAGAAAGCTAATGAGATCACGAAGAAGGTATCTGCAAAAGGCGTAATATATTCGTTTCTGCGTTATTACAGGATGGAGGACTATGCGGGTGATGCAACCGTTCTTGTTTATGAAGGAGAGAATGTAATCTATTATTACAATTCTAGTCTAAAGTCCAAAGCGTCGGTACTTTTTGAGCAATGTACTACGCCGAATCAGAAGGAGAGATTGTTCTTCAGGCAGAAGATTGCTTTGAACCCCAAGGTTCAATATATTCCTGCAGAAAGAAATTTCGTTGCTTCTGTGCCGGCAGTCAGAGATTATGTTGAAGATGACAATTATCTCCAGACATTCGCTGATGAATGGTATTCATTTAAACGCCGTTACAGACATAACAATGCCCTGCCTATCTTAAACTTGGGTATTAAATATGAGTATCATGACGATACTGATGATGATTATATTATGATGTCGTCTGGCAAGTCTATTCCTCTTTCTAGTGCGTCTAGTGGATTGCAGTCTCTTATACCTCTTTCTATATTGATTCATCATCTATCACAAGAAATATATGAGAATAATGCTCCGCTTTCGCCGGCAGATAAAGAGAAGTTCAGAGCGATATTTGCAAAGCTTGAAGAAGGAAGTGGAAGTAAATCGGAATCAAAGATGATAGACCAACTTAAAGAATTGCTGAAAGGTAAGGCATACTCACATACACAGTTTATTGTGGAGGAGCCTGAACAGAATCTTTTCCCTGAAACACAACAACGACTTGTCTATTCTTTGCTTTCTTCGATCAATCACGGTAGAGGACATCGTCTGGTAATAACCACCCATAGTCCGTATATACTTTATGCTTTGAATAATTCTTTGTTAGCACACTATGTGAAAAATACAGTACCGGATTCACAAAAAAAAGAAATTGATGCCTTGAATTACTCTTTTGATCCTTCGCAAGTAGCAGTTTGGCAGTTCGTGGATGGCTGCTTGAGAGGTCTTAGCGGAGAAATACATAAAACAATTCAAGATGAGAAAGGATTGATTCGTGCCAATTACTTCAATACCGTTATGGGTTCGATTATGGATGAATTTAATAAGATGATCTGTTTCTATGGGTAGAGAGGATAGAGAAAATGTGACGAATGATTTGCTTGTGGTCGATTATACGGATTACGTTGAGACTCATCCACAAGAATTGGTTCAAGCAAATGGTGTGTGTTTTCTGGATGCACCCGATAATAGGATTGGGGCTTTTTGTTTTCTGAATCCGTCTCATTTAAGCTTCGATGCACTGAATCTTGAGGGTCATCAGGCCTGGTATACTAGGGAAGACGGGACTCTTGCAAGAAATTGCGAGTGCGTATGCCGATCAAATAGAGCAACTCTGGGAAAACGATGGCTGGCATTTCTTGAATTGAAGTATCCTAAAAAAGAAGAGGCAATCCCTCAGAATATGCTTGACGCGCTGGATAAGTTCGAGGAGTGCATAAATTTAGTGTTGAGGCAGGAACAGTTTCAGGGTAATGAATTTCGGATATATGCGATAGCCTCTCATCCTGAATATGCTCAAAGTCAGCCTTTCGGCTCGTTTGTGTATAATCAAGACCACCTTTTGTCGTTAAAAGATAAAGGAATAGCATTGATATACGGTAATGCTGTCAAGATTGATACAACAGAGTTTATCTCTTTGGCTGATGTCCCTGCTAGGTTTAAATATTCAAGGACATAAAGGAAAAATGTGGTCAAATTTGATTTTGTAATAACATTATATGACTTCGTGCTGC
>DCGV01000130.1 GCA_002314725.1 Bacteroidales bacterium UBA1769 | reverse complement strand
ACCGACCTTTGCCCGCAGCAAAAGAAATGTTTGGACTCTAAAATGAGTGATTTAGTGATTCTGTGACTGTCTGACGAGGATGTGGTTGAAATGACCTCGCCGAACATACACATCATATTGCTGCGCTGCTCCAATGACAGTTGGTAGGGCATTCAGATCTTCTTGTGCTCTTCGTAATACTTGCGGACGCCATCGAATCAGGTGTAGACGATGTCGCCGGCTCAGATGAGCGCTTCATCCTATACGTCTATGATGGCACCTTCGATTTTCAGATCTAACATATAACGAAAACTGGTCAACTACAGCATTTCTTGAATGAATTTATTCCACTGCTCTTGTGGTAACTTCATATCTAGTTCTACTTCATGAATGAGTTTCATGGGAGTATGGGAAATCTTCATGGACTTAGCCCGTTTTAGGACATTTTCCCATACATCGGCTCTAATTTTAAGTTTCAACCTATAAGGAGAGTCTTTTACAAACTGGGCCTTTACCTCGATTATTCGGTCAGGAGCCGGTTCTGCAACTATCGGTTGTTGCGACCCCTGAATTGGTGCTGATTGCGCAGCAGGGGCAACAGCAGCGGGCTGGGCTGCTGGAATATTCTGAAGTTGAGACTTCTTCCCAATTTCACGATATGTGTTTGTTTCCTTATTGTATTCAAAATATCCCCAGTTAACAAGCCGCGCTTTAATCGAGTTTATTGAACGTTCAAAGTGCCTTGCAATTTCGATCAAATCGATGCCTTTTTCATACATCTCTACGACTTCAAGTTCCTCGTCTTCCGTCCATCGTTTTCCTGTATTCTGCCCCCTATCCTCTTGAGGCTCTTCTTGTAACAATAGTAATGCAAAAACATTATCCGGATTAGAGGACTGTCTTAGTTCTTGATAAAAAACAAAAGCCAATGGCTGAGCAAATTTGTCACAAGTCTTAGTAGATAAAAAGAATGTTTCAACTGGTACATACTTATCGCCTGTTATCTTAATATATTTTGTTCGTTGTTCCAGAGTTTCAACGGGAGAAGTCATGGAATAGCGATACTCATTGAAAACGGGAATATTGTACGTAAGACCACCCGAAGAATACTTTACCCATGCACAGGCAACGCGTTTTTTATTATCAGATTTAACGATGTGGGGCAAATAGAACGTCAATTGATCGATTATTTGCTGTTCTCTTTGTTTTAGTAAACGCCCAACAGAATTGTTTTTCTCCAATAATCTGTCGATTATGAATTGAACAGATTTCTTGTAACTAAACTCGGATGAGTGGGCTGTTATTCTAGACTTCACAAACGCTGCAACAAGATCCACGTATTCTTTATAATTAAAAGAAGCGGGACAATCTGCGGGACTATACAAGATAGGTTCCTGTATTATTATTTCTTCCGTATCAAACGACTTATCACGGTATAAATCAAGAATTTTTGCTTGTTCAAAGAGTTTTTGTTTTGTAGAAAAATCTGCCGCTTCTAATAAGTTCCGATAATTATTCAAGTAGTGCTCTGCCAAATTACGAGTAATTGCCTCTATTTCTGCTGTCGAATGTTTTTGCTTCTGAACACCTGATCGAGTAAAAAACAGGTCTACTCCGTATAAATCCCGCGCAGAGATACCTGTTTCATATACTGACCGTACGACAACTTTTTTCTGCTGAATCAGCAAGCCTAGTTCAGAGCCCTTATATATAGTACTGTTATTTTTAGAGTTTGGTATGGCTTCATTCATAATCAAGAAGCACTCTAATCTACAATACTCTCTAATACTATACTCAGAGCGGAGAGTTGTATTAATGGTCGAGGTCGTTGCCGTATTAGTCGCAGAGGGAACAGAGGACGTAGAAAACGTAACACCGACGTAGTTTTCTCGCTGGCTTATGAGGTTTCGCCACTTAAGGTAATCATCATCTGGGAAATAGCCAGGAAACAGTCTTATGCATTCGGGAATTATCTCGAATGCATCCTTATCTTCTGATAATAATTGATCTATCAATTTCAGTACCTGCTCTCTCATTCTTCAACTATGTTTCCAAGTGCCATTATGATTTCTTTTCTCCATTTCATATAGTCCCATGAGGGATATCCGTCGCCATATTTACGCATTACTATTTCCAGGATTTCAAGCATCGAGAAGTCTGCGCCGTACAGGTATTTTATAAGATCCTGTATCTTATCCGGTAGTTCTGGCTTCTCTTTCAGGGGCAACTCTTCTTCAACGACCTTACAATTAAGCAGATTCTTAACCGAAATTACAACATCCGTCAAATGCCAGCGCTTAAACGCAACATATTTGTATAACTTTTCTGTTTCTATGCGAACGTCCTCATCGCCCAGTTTTTCTAAAACCTTTAGATTGCAATAAAAGGACACATTTGCTTTCTTGTTCAGACGGCTCATCACAGATGCTGGCTCCCAAATCACAAACGTCTCTGTATCAATATTATATCCGACTAACAAGAACAACGAGTCAGGCGTCAGCACCTTATCAAACAAAGCCTTTTGAGGTAATTGAGTTCTATACTTATCATGAGGCAAAGGATTGCCTGCATATGTGATGGCTCGTGGAAAAAGATAGTAATCATGCTCCAAATACGTGAAATGGAGCAGACTATCTTCTATACGCTCAATAGGAATCTTCAGATCTTGCGAAATAATATTTTGAATGGTCTCAATAATAGTCATGCTAACGAGCTGATCAGCTTGCTTGTATATGAACTCGAAGTGGCTTGTTGAATTCCTGCAAGATCAACTGAAAAATGTACGTTCTTAATCTCAGGAGCCAACTGCGCAGGTTGAATCTTAGGAATATCAATAGAGTCATATAGAGCGTACGATTCTGTTGACATTCCAAAATCAAAGCGAAATTTTGATACTTCCTCAAAATGTTTTCCTGCTGTTTGTGCAATAATCTCATGTAGTTTGAGAGAAAGATTAATATCACTCAACCTTTCATCTATCAGCGCTGCAAGTTCGTAGACATTCATACCTGCCCCAACCTGAGACATCGCAATTGAGGCTACGACTAACGACGAATTTGCAGTTGTCAACAACTGTTCCATCGAGAAGGTATGTAATCGACTCCCTTGTTTTGTAGATTTTACCTCAACCTTATCTATTCCGTCGTTGAAATCATACTTATCCTGCGGGGTAACATGCCACGATTTCAAGAGATAGTTCACATCACTAGACAAATAGATAACTACAAGTTCCGCAAACAATCCCCTTATCGATTCTGCAGAAGGGCGCTTGTCGTTTGCAAACAACGAAATCAACGTGAGCAGAGACTCGTTGAGGGCCGTTGTGTCTGGCCGAGCAGCGAGGCCCTTGAGGACCAGATATACAACACTAAGAAAATAGTACTGGAAATCCACGTCATCAGAAGATAGTTGAATAACCGTATACTTCTTTACATAATGGTTCCCCGTCTGTGCATCAACAACGTTGCAACTACGATTGAACATCACAGAAAAAACGGACAACTTAATGTTCGGTTGCTTTGTCTCATCAGCACATTCTATAAAAAAGATAGGATGCCCATCTATGGTACAGCCAAGTCGGTGAGGTAGCGAAGAATCAAACTCCTCAACATAAAAGTCCTCACTGTCAGCGACTTTCGCTTTTAGTTCATCAAAGATTCTTTGTAAGTTATTCGGATTCATCTTCCTTAAATGTAGTATAGTCTATGTTAATTCTCTCTGGATACCATACAGCAAAATTGTAAACCTCTTTATTTACAATCTTTGCGCGCATAAATTCGTCAGTCAGGCGCAAATGATATAACTGAATGCATATCATACCCTCGTCCTTGAAACTGGCATCACCTGGGTATACGGAGTTCGCAGAATAACCCATATGCAGATTAATCGGAACTCCAGACGCATCTACCTTACGGGTTCGCATTTCCGGCCCAATAGCCGCATATGACATTTCATAGAAACGAACCGTGCTTATCAGTCTTGAATCAGATAGATAGCGGAGATACTGAATTGTTATGTTCTTTCTCAACGCGTTTGGAGTGTCCATGAACTCCAAATCTCCTAACATCGCTATTGCTTCTGTTACTGGAACATCTATATGTCGATGATTTCGCTTTATGTTATCGCCATATGAAGCATCCGTGATGAAGTCATTGGAATGAATTTGAATAAACCTACTAACGATTGCGAGATTGTCGGACTGACTTGTTCTGAACTGTTTCCAGCCAGAAAGTTGGTTCGTGATTAACTTCTTTGAAAGGATGTTGGTTCTAGTCGGTTTCAGTCGATGACTGATAATCATTGCATTCACCTTATCCTGGTATTCTCTCAACGTGTGGTTGGGACAATTCTTCAATACTTGACGGAAGATTTCCTCATGATCCACATAGTCCTCAAATTCATTGATTGCCTTATCACTCAAATATACGCGGCACAGATCAATATATGGCATTTTATAGCCAAAGAATCGACACCTTTGCTCTATGGTATCAGCTGTTGCCTTGTTCTTATTTGTTCGAGGCATATAAGACATGCTCAAGTGCTCGATAGTGAAGCCTCGATTTAGCATATCTGCGCCACATAAGATATGAGCTGCACCAACTTTCCAGTTCACATCTTTCTCTGCTCCGGTTTGCATCAAGTGCCTATATGTTCGCTGGCATATTCTGGGGACAAGGTCAAATAGAGTATCAAGAGAAGGGCATTCTTCTACAGTTTTGCAAAGATCCTCATATGCAGTTTTGAATTTCTGCATCTGGATATTTCGATACATCGGTTCGCACTTCTTTTCCCATTGCCCCATGAAATAATTAATCCAGCGATAATACTTGGAGTTCGAACTCATCGAGCCGTCGATGTGTACCATCATGGAAAGATACTCAACCGTTTTTTCTCCTTTCTTAGCGCGTTCCTTATCGCGGAGATAGTTAACAGCCACACTCAGGACAAACTCTCTTAGAGCCAACTCCAAACTTGCAGGGCATTTCGTTAACGGCTCTGCCGTGGTTTCAATATCTTCGGTTGGTATCGTGCGGATCAGTTCTTCCTTATGATCTTTGAAAAAGTATTTTCCACCTGTATATCCCTTTCCTGGAGTAAGGACCACATGATGAACAGGCGAAAGCACGTCCGAAGGCTCTATCAACATTAGAGATTGGGGAGTAGCGGTATACTGGATATAAGAATGGTTAGGGAATACGCGCTTCAATGCCAAAATAGAATCATAGGTCTTTGAGAAGTCGTCCTCTTCCCAATTTTCTTTAGTAGAGTTCTTTCTGGCATAAGTATTTAAACTTGCTTGATCCGCCTCATCATCAACAATCAAGACCCCACTATTTCCAAGAGCTGCTTGCACAGAATAATCGCTGAATGCAGTAACCAGATCATCAATATGCTTGCTATGTTTCATTATTGGAAACAGGAGCACCACATCTGGTTGTCCAAGGAACGTACAGATTTGGCTTGTATTAGAGGTATCATCGAACAATTCATATGGTGAATCCATGCGGTTTTCACCAATTTTCAGATCTTTTTCAAGTCGAGTATAGGTCTGGTCCTGAAGATTAGTCTTGGTTCCTGTCAGATATACAACTACACGGTAGCCATTGTCTGCAGCCAGAGCTGTCAGCATTGTAAATGACATGGTCTTTCCACTCTGAACATAGCCTACCGCTAAGTTCGTAATTGATCCTTTCTGACAAGGAGGTATGCAGTAACTGAGGATCTCGCTGGCTTCATTACAAACCGTATTTCTTCCCTCTGTAGCGACATTGGTCAGGCTGTTTTTATACTCTATTGCACGCTCACCAATTGTAACCTCTTGTTGTTTGCTTTCTTGTTTTAGGAAACTGATATATTCTGCCATAATATTAGCTTATAAAACCCCAAAGAATTTATTGAAACAGTCTCTGAATTCTTGACCAGCAGTGCTGCCACTGGCCATCAGGTGTATCTCAGAAGCGACCATCGACTTAATGAACAGGATAATCCGGGTAGACTCCTCTTCGCCATTACACATAAGTGCAAAATATGGATTCGACAGGTTTATCTTCGTCTTATATACACCACCATCTAAAGTAAGCGAATACAAACCAGTACTAATTCCCTCGCTAACAAATTCCAATTCCAGTTGGTATTCATTGCCTAAGATTATGATCGGCATTTTAGTCTTCTGGAATTCTGGAACTACATCCTTAATATACTCATCTTCCGTTGCCGTAACAAGGGCTGGTTGCAGATCATTTATAGCAGATTGGGCATTAAGATCTTCTTTATCGACAACCGGTTTTTGAATTTCTTGAGTGAGTTTCTTTACAAACGAGCGTACTTTCGTCTTTGTCTCAGCAGCAGTTTTCGGTTTAATATATCGCTCTGCCTGCCCAAAAATATCTGGAATTTCTTGTCGGTTAATTCTCTTCTTCAAATTCGCAGTTAAGTCTCGGATAAACTGCGCAAACTGTTCGTCTTCTTGGAATGAATTTTTAGTAAAACTAACGTCAAATCCTTCAAGTTCCAGTTCACCGAATATACGTTTGAATTGAGGACTACCAACGCCACCGCACAATTCCTTTGGACGGTATTTATCTTCACCACTACTTCCAATTGTTCTTCCTCTACGGAACAATAGAAAGCCATTATCCGCAGAAGTACTCATTGTCTCGAGCACACCGATAAAGCCATTCACTTTATACTTTCCAGCCTCAAATTTTACCTCCTGCCGCCACTCAATTGCGGGCTTATCAGGATATTGCACAGGAGAAGCGACAAGTATTTTCAGGGGTTCATACTTCTGGACCTCGCCATTGATTATCAGTTCAAGAATGCCATCTCGAATATATTTTGTATAGATACTAGCCAGATGCTTTTTTAGCGTTGCCAACTGTTTCGGCTTATTCTGAGAAAGCTGCTGGAGCGTAACGATGGTGTAATGGTCGTTATAGGGGGCCGGCTTTTCAATAACGTCGAGATGGGTTTCTTGCTGGTCGACAACCTCTTTCAAATCGAACGAAACCGTTTTCTTTACGCGTTCGCCATAAGCAGTAGTTTCAACGGTCCAATAATTAGAAAGCCAAATCGAAGACACCTTCATACCCATACCAAATTCATTCAAGCCGCTAGCATCCAATGGAATATTAGCCAACTCAAACGCTTTCTCATAGTGGAGTTCATCAATACCCCATGCGTTGTCTTCAATCGTAATCTTGTTATCATCGATTTGGATTTTCACACAGACCTTTCCACCCGGATTCATTCTTTTAAGATCTTCTCTATGATTCTCAAAGCTTTGAATCGAATTGTCGACATACTCAGCCAGCGCATTCCATGCTTTATTGTTAATGTAGCGGAATGTACTATATACAAGCGGTTTAGTGGCAATTGAGACAGTTTTCATTGCGTATGATATTTTTAACGATTAGTTTAATTACTTCTACATCGACAGCATTACCAAGAGCTTCGAAGATTCTGTTATTACTAAGGCCGGTAAACGATAACGACTGCATACCCTGTACGGCAGCTGCTTCTTTGATTGTCATATATCTACCCTTTCCTGTCGTTCCATCCGTTTTCTGCCATTCAATCCAGGGGAACATCGGAATCTGAGAGCCTACATATGTCAGAGCTGGAGAATGAGTTGGCATCTTTACTCGTATGCCAGATGGTCGGAATTGAACAATTTTATCCTCGATCAAACTATTTTTTGACTCAAGGCAATTCCATTCAAACTTGATGAAACTATTCTCCCATGTTTTGATTTTTTCGATCCAGGGATCGAGCCATTCTTTGTTTTGCTCGTAAAACTGTCGATTCTTTTTTATAAAGCCAATCTTCCATTTCGGGAAACTCTCTGACTTGTTTGTCTGCGAATAATTCGGCAAACAAGATAAGCATTCATCTAGAGTTGCACCCGTAACTGTCTGTCCAAATTGACCTTTATATTTTTTAAGTTCAGAAATCGTGTGAAACGCTGGTGCTAAGTGCTCATATGGATATGTTGCTCCAAACTCCATTGCCCACACAGGATGAGGCATTTCTACATTATGAGTTACGCATAAATCCACAAACTCTTGCCATACAGAGAGACGTTCTTTATCCTGATAAGACAATTCTGTGAACTTTACAGGGTTAGATTCTATTATATCAGCGATATTGCTCGTGGTCCCCTTTTGTGGCTTCGGGAAATCAAAGTTGAAAAGGTTTCCTTTTTCATTATCTACCGCAACGATATAGATTCTGCTTCTATGCTGAGGGAAACCAAACTGATGAGGGGACAATATCGCATCCTTTACAGTGTAATTAAGGTTCTCCAGTTTTTCCCTGATCACCTTCCATGTGTTCCCCCCGTCGTGCGTCTTGAGGTTTGCTACATTCTCAAGAAAAACATACTTTGGCCGACGTTCTTTAATAATCGCCTCAATATAGTTAAACAGCACCCCCCTGCCTTCCTCATCATCAAACCCCTGCTGCTTGCCAGCTTTGCTGAAAGGCTGACACGGGAATCCACCGCACAGGATTTCATGTTCGGGAACTCGTTCTCGGATTTTTTCTTCAGAGTCAAGTAACGTAATATCGGGATTAATACAGTCCAGGGACACTTTATAGTTCTCGGAGTATAGAGTCCTTAAGTCTGCTCGCAATTCCGAGGCAAAATGACAACCAACTCGAAAGCCCATCTCTTCGCCGACTTGCTTCATGGCTAAATGGAAGCCCCCCAGTCCAGCAAAGAGATCTATCATCTCATATGTCTTCTTCACGCTTTTTTTCGAGGGTTTCGAGGGCGTTAGCATATGCTTGATTTCCGCTCCAAATAAAATAAATGGCCAGTACATTTTGATTGACGGGTTTTCCTTCCTCGCCATCTGAATCAGTTTGCAGATATCTAACCCGCTGCCATCGATTTCTTCGCCCAGTTCATATACGATGTAATCCCCATGAGGATGCAAATACTGAAGGTTACGCATGTCCTCCTCCGTTTGAGAGAACATGCGTTCACACTTAAAAAAGCGCACAGTTTCACTAGGATTACCAAAACCATACATTACTACATAGTCTGGTTTACTAAAAACGCGAATAGCCCCCGGCCTTCTTATTCCTCCAATTCGGTCTAATCTGACATCATACAAAATAGAGTTACGTTTGGTTCTAGTTCCCCAGATCCATGTCCGCTGGTCAGATTTATAACCTCCGATCAAGAAAGTGCAATCTTTATATTCTTCAAAATTAATCATTTACAATACTATATTTCTCTAATACCGATTTGTTTCAGGTAGTTGTATGTGC
>DCGV01000020.1:553-11674 GCA_002314725.1 Bacteroidales bacterium UBA1769 | reverse complement strand
GGCGGCGCCTTCATCGTATGCGCGCACGTCCAAACCGAAACCGTCATTGAACTGCACGGTCAGACCGTTGTAGTTGTCGTCCACCTTCGCTTTCTTGTATGCGACGGCACTGATGGCGCCGGCATTTGAAAACAACTTGGATGACTTCATCTTCAAAGGCGAAAGCGTTTTCTTTCCTTCCGTCAATTTCATTGAAATGACCGACGGGGCAATCAATTGCTGACCGTCATACGACACGGAATAGGTCACCTCCTTGTCAATACCCACTGTCACCTGCACTTTTCCGTTGGGTGACTTCACTGCGAAATCTTTTGCCGACAATGTGGTTGAACACATCATTAATACGGCAAAAGCATAAAACAAATGTCTCATACTTATTGGTGTTGTTAATTTTTATTCATCGCTACAAAGATAACACAAATTAACAGAAAACATTTTTTGAATGACGAAAAAAACTGAAAAACACAATTTCTCACGTTAAAAAGATGTTTTGCATCCCCCGAATATACCTCTATTAATGGATTATGTTTGGCAATATGGCTATTAATATTATCTTTGCAGCGTAAAAACTGGCAAACTTGCTATCATCTAACAATGATAAAACCATGAAACATCCAAAATAGACTGAAATACTTTTATTACGCCTTTGGAATTCTAATGCTTCACGAAAAAAACAGAAAGTTCATTGGTATTGAACTTGACGAGAGTTATTTTAACGCAGCCAAACAAAGAGTAGAAAATGCTCTGAACAATAATCAAAAAATGTCAAAAAGCAAAACTTATCACACAACTGAAGAGGATGCGCCTTCCATGGTATCCGAAAACGCAATGCCTTATCAATCAACTCTTTTTGAATTAGATGAGTTTTTCAAAGCATCTAACAAGAACATCGTCCAAGGAAACAACGCTCCAACAGGACTCCAGCCAATCGTGAAATGGCCTGGAGGTAAGGAGAAAGAATTGAAACACATTCTTCCCAATGCCCCCATGTTTAAGCGTTTCTTTGAACCTTTTGTGGGTGGGGGATCGGTTTTTATGGCGATACGCGCCAAGGAATATTTCATTAACGATTTTTCTTCTGAACTGATTTCTCTATACCGAAACATTTCAAATACGGACGCTGAATTTTTCCACTATTCGGAAATGATGGACGCTTCTTGGGTAAAGGCTCTTGATTTCTTTGATGCGAATGACATTCTTGTAGAAACTTATTTGAAATATCGTGAAGATAAGATTACAAAAGCAGGGTTAAAAACTTTTGTCCACGATTTCTGCAAAGAGAAAGCGAACGATATACTGCAAATCATCGGTGATGAGTTTGCCAAATATCCCTGCATTCTGTTGAAAGAAACGGAAACCAACCTGTTTAGAAAAATGACAAGAATGCATGAACTTGAAAAAGAGAAACACGTTCTTCCCGACGGTGACCTACTTGACAACATTGAAACCGCAATAAAAAGCGCCGTTTATATGAATTATAGGCACATGTATAACAACAGGGATATTGAGCGGAACAATGCCGCCCTACATTCCGCATTGTTTTTCTTTATGAGAAACTACGCATACAGCGGAATGTTTAGGTACAGTAGCAAGGGCGAATTCAATGTTCCTTACGGGGGCATTGCATACAACAGCAAATTGTTGGCAAAAAAATTGAATTATTATCAATCAAGGCCTTTGTTGAACCATTTTGCCGACACTAAAATCTACAATCTTGACTTTGAGGATTTTCTTCGTGAAACCAATCCTTCGGAAGAGGATTTTGTCTTTCTTGATCCCCCTTACGACAGTGAATTCAGCACCTATGCGCAAAACGAATTTACGCATGCCGACCAAGAAAGATTGGCGAATTACATGCTCCATGCGTGCAAGGCTAAATGGATGATGATTATCAAGAATACCGATTTCATTTATGAACTTTACAACAAAGAAGGCATCCATATACGGACTTTTGACAAGGAGTACATCGTCAGTTTCATGAACAGGAACGACAAGAAAGTAAAGCACCTCTTGATTACCAATTATTAGTCCATAGCCAAGAACGACGGAATGTCAAGTGGTGATGCGCCCGAATACGCCCCGAAACATCGGGTCTTTGGCACAGCTGTGGTTCACTCTATTTTCAATCCTTCAAGCAGTTCCTCGTTGCAATACTTTTTCCACCCCTCTTATACATTTTTTGGGCGGATTGTATGGTACCAACAAGAAACCAACGGCGGGCTGAAAGCCCACTGACTTCCTCAGCCCGGGGCAACGCCCCGGGTTGTTGATTGTTTGCAAGAGCGCTCTGAAAGAGCAAAAGTAAAAACAAGGCGGTGCGTCGTTTCTAAAACAATAACATCAAAGTGAACAACCCACTTGAAGAAAGTTGAGTGATGAACCACCCAAATACACTGCATAACAACGATTTGGAATATGTGAGACTTGTCACACAATTTCAGACCTTTGGGAAAATTCCAAGGCCAAAGCGGCAATAGCCGTAAATGCTGAATTGATTGATACAAGCGCAGCTGACGCTGTTCAATTCTTCACTTGAACATTTATTTCGGTGGCACTATTCTTATGGTCGAATGTTGGTTCACCATCGGTATCTCTCCCGGCTGGCACAATTTGTACACCTCGTTGTTGATATAGTCGCTCAGGTCGGACACGTTGCCTTTGTTGGCGCCAAGGTTCAGCAAATTGAAGACCGAACGCGACGACGACTCCACAACCACCTTGCACGTATGACTGCTGGTTGCCACCACCTTCACCTTGACATTCTCCGTAAACGGAGAAAGCCACATTCCATGACGAGCCTCAACAATGAACAAGTCATCATTGCACTTTACGCTCGAAAACTTGGTTCGCTTCTCAAACAATCGCTTGATTGCCGTATAAGTCGTTCGCACGTTGTGAGGGAATTCAAGGGTTGATTTCTGCATTAAAATAATTTTTTCAGTAGTGTGAATCCATCATCAACAATATTACATGATTCTCTTTTTATCATATAGTGTCGATGATTTTTCTTTCTTTTCGCGATATTTCTTTCGCATATCATTCATATCCATAATGATGATTTCTACAAGTATGTGAGTGGCATTTTTGACACCAACTCACACACAATAATTATTTTGAAATCTTTAACCACTTTGACTTCTGCTCTTCACAAGCCGTAACAATAGCCTGTTTCATAGCAGTCTCATAATCTGCAAGAATTGTTCTGAATTCATTAATATCCCCTTTGTTTGCCGCTGCATTTATCTTCATGCTGAATGTTGACATTGAGATGTCAATTATCGAAGTAGATGTGGCGGCATCCATCATGGAACCTTTTGTATCAATGTCTGCATCAGATGCAAGGATTTCGTTTTTCAGTTTGCCCTTTTGTTCACTAATAAAAACATCCCATGCATTCATGACTGAAGCGTTGACTTTTGCCAAACTGCGGTTAATTCTTGATGCCAAACCTATATAGTCAATCTGACTATTGGCATGAATCGTTTTCTGAGTCTTACTTGGTTCTTTCATGTATGTATATGCTCCATATAGAATTGATGATACACCTACACCAACAAGCAGCCATTTAAGTGAACCATCGTCAATCATTAAACCACAAGATACTACGCCAATTCCAACACCACCTGCTAACATATAGGTCTTTCTTTTGTTTGGTTTGTTCTCTTGTTTGGCAGTTATTTCCTTTGAAGGAGTTGCAGGAAGAATAATAGAAACCACACCATTGTGAAGCAGTTCTTGCATCTGAAGTTTCTGCTCATCTATATGTGATATATATTGGCCTATGTTAATGTTCATAATTTTTTCTGAATTGTTTTAAGGGTATTAATAACTTCAGTCAAAGTGTTTATATTTTCTGTACGATTCTTGATTTGAACCTCAAGTTCATCAATCTTCTTGTTGATTTCTTCAGATATATGGCTGATGAACTGATCTTTCTTTTCTTTAATGCAAATTGTTGATGACTCTTTTGCTTTCTGCACCATCTTTTGTACATCAGAATATAATCCATTGAGATAATCACGAATCTGACTGCTCATCTCATTCTTTTTTTTGCGCACTCTATTTTCAATTTCGATGCGTGCTTGATTCTCACTCATCGCACCTACAACAGTTGATATATCATCACACCCCATCATAAGTTCATCTATTTCAGACTCTGCTTTGTTCTTGAACATACCAACATCAATGGTTGCTTCACTACTCATTTGGTCAAGCGTATCATTCAATACTGACGAAAGCATCTTTCCGTCAATCTTGTTCTCTATGTCATTCTTTTCTTGTTCACTGATAAAATCATTTATAGAATCACTTATGAACTTCCTGATTTCAAGATTCTTCTTGTCCCATTCCTTGGCGACATTGGCTATTCCGTCAAATACGACTTTAAGAAGGTTTGTAGCTAGTGTATTATTATCAATAATCTCAACATTAACATTGAAAGACTTTTCATTTCCCCAAAAAGTTGATTCACGCTGACAAGTTATTTGTGCAACTGATGTCGGTATATTACCATTCCAATTCATTGAATATGTGTTCATAACGTCTTTTACGGCTTTGTCTGCCCGACTATCTACACGATTTATTATGCTAAGAATGTCTCGCTTCATAGCAGAAAGAAGTTTATTCATAGCCTCACGACGTTCTTCTGGATTTTCGCAATTCCGCAGGTTTTGAAGATGTGTTTCAAGAACTTCTTTTTGAGCATCAAATACCTTTGAGAGTTCTGCCGAAGCATTACCGAAATAAGAGTTCAATTTCTGCCGAATAATCTTGTCCATATTTGCCTTGAACAACCCGTCAAGATATTTTGCCCTTATGCCGTCTTCCCCATCAATGTTTGCAAGATCTGTAAACATTTCCTTGATGTTCTCATCTGTATCAAAAAAACTTGGGTAAAGTTCACACATTCGACTTACAACATGGGCCTCCGTGGCATCCCAACGAGAACGTCCCTTCTGTGCAATTGAATATCCGATGCCCGAACTGAAATCAAGTTCAGGATCATCACCATTGAAATCAGACGTTAAAATATTTGCACGATACTGGCGTTCTAACGAACTCTTTACGTATTCAAGTGCATTGCCCAAGTCATCGTGATATTTACCACTTGCGTCCATCAAGCCGGCATCAAGCATGCTTCCAATAAGTACAACAGTTCCTATTCCCTGACTGCCTATGCGATTAACAAGAAAACTCACATCTGTCGCGCCGAAGAATTGTGTTGAATTACTGAGAAAGAAAACACCGTGGCATTCCTGAAGAAACTCCCTTGTTCTCATCTCACGAGACACAACAGGATCATTAACACCCGGAGTATCTACAATCTGAATGTCCTTCAATCGCTCATCTCTAAGTTCAATAGTCAGACATTTCACGATAGAGGTCATCTTTCCGTTTGCACCTACATAATCTTCAAGAATATTTTGGAGTTCCTGATATTGTTCAAATGCTTTTTCTTCTTTTTTGGATACTTTCTGAACATTGGACAACGCGGCTCGATTACACTTGGTCACCATCTCCTTTGCACTCCGCTTGGTCGAATCGATATTGTACATCTTTTCAATATCTGAATCGTTAAACCCGGGATTCTGTACCTTTCCCATCTCGATCAGTTTGTCATACTCCGCTGCCTTGTCAACGAAATACTGCCACTCCTTACTGTTGAAATATTCGACAACAAACTTATTTTCTTCACCGTACTTGAGCACCGTAAGCCCGGCTGTCATGGGCGTTGAAGCACGCGGGAGAATATTCTCTCCATTGAAGAACAGAGAATTGAGGAAAGACGATTTTCCTGCTTTTACCTGTCCTACAATACCTATTTTCAGCACACTGTTATCTGCCAACAGTATCTCACTGCCGCGTTCCTTCTTGGCAAAAGTTTCCTTTAGTTTTGCAAGTGCCTCTACTACAGTGGCATTACCCTTAGTTTGTACTGCATCTATCTCTTTGTTAAAGATAGAGAAAAAAGATTTGTAATTATCTGCTGTTATATTCATAAAGTTTTAATCCATGATTTAAAATCGTTTTTATCCGCTAAATTATCCATTTGCTTTCCTGACTGACGGAGTGACGGTATTGATTTTAGTAGAAGACGACAAGCTTGCTTATTATGCGCTACAACAGAGGCTTCCATGATATTCAAGCCATTCTTGTCCTTGATAGTCATATCAATACCTTCTTTGTCATCCTTATGTTTCAATAAGAACTCAAGCATTTCTGTGTTTCCGCATGTTACTGTCCAAGTGAGTACATTATAGCCTTGTGAATTGCAAGTGGTAAGTTCCACACCTGTATGGAAACAAAGAATGAATCGATTCATATTTCCACCCGTAATGGCCGAAAATATATCTCGTTCCTCTATTTTTTCAAGTTTTTCGAGATTTTGATAATGTTTCTTACGCTTTTCAATACACTTATCATTTACTTTTTGCAATTCGGCTAAAACCATTGGCTGATATTTGGCAGTGCACTGTTGTAATTTCTTTTCTGCCATCATTCCAACAAAAAGTTCGCTCTTTCTTTTTTCGTAATTATCCACATCGTAGGGATCTTGTTCCGAATACGCATTTGAGACTGCAACAAAATGGTTAAATACTTCTTTGCGCCATTCTTCCCCATGATATTGATACTTGATGGCTTCATTGTGCTTGTTGCAAGCCTGTTCGTAAGTATAACGCCCACTGGCTAATGCTCTGTTTAATACAGAAGACGAACCCCAATGGTCATTATTTTCAAAATCCATGACACCATTATAGAAACTCAAGAACTTGTCAATAGCATAAGAAGATGAATCGGCAAGATTATCTGCTGCTTCCAGTACTTCATTATAACCATCAATAAGAATAGTTTGGAGATCTTTATTCCAATCCCTGTTGATTTCTCTAAGAGACGAACTGTTTTTGCGTGCTTCATTCAGCTTTGACACAACATCGTTACGTTCAGATTGCAGTATATTTTGCCACTCCTTTGATTTAGATTGTTCTTCATCAAAACAAGATTTTATCCTATCCTCATATAACTCCAGCACCGTTGTATTATATGCTTCTTTAATCTTTCCAAATAAACTTGACAGGGCATTACGCTTGTAAGAATATATTCCATCAAGAGGCACTTCTTTATCAAAAGCAATTACATCAATCACATTCTTCAGACTCTTTGTGGCTGTGTTGTAACAACTCTTTGCAATTAGGGGAACTTCTGATAGAGTTTTTGATTTCATTCGCGACAGGAGTATCACTACAGGTTTGTCTTCGCCTCCATTTTCACGAATAAAGTTCAAGTCTTCTTCCGTAACCTGTTTGCCGATATTCGCACACCAAAAAATTACTTTAGCCTCTTTAAATGCTTTACTTGCAGTGTCTTTATCTGTTTTTCCATTTTCTCTATTCACTGTCAGAGAATTATCATATCCCGGTGTATCAATGAATGTTATCTCATCAAGGAAGTTCTTGCAAGGTACGTCAATAATCATACGATGCAAAACATTGGCAACTGCTTTGGCATTTTGTGTGTCATGGCGGATAGAAGCAAGAACGTCTTCATTCAATAAAACAAGGTTGTTTTTGATATTCTCACCACGTACTACCGGCTTTGCTATCTTATTGTTGAAATTTATGTATGTGTTAACAAGTGAGGTCGGATTCATATCGGTAGGCAAGAATTCATCCTCGCCAATCAGCATGTTCATAAATGTTGATTTACCGGCACTATATCCACCTGATACCGCAATCTTCAACTGGTATGTATTGTCTAAGAATGTATTTTCTATTTCATCAAGAATGTCCAACAAATTTCCGAACAAATCATCTTTCCATTTGAATTTCTGTTCCTCACGAAATTTTTCCATTTCAGACAACAATTCCCAAATTGGAGTGAACTCATCTGTAAAATCAACATCCTTGGCTGCAGTACATATATGACCAATGAGTTCCATTGCGCTCCTTGGATCATCGAACTTATTAACCTGCAATAAAGTCTTTAAGTTCTTTTTGCCGAGAGTTTCGCTTCTTTTTTTTATATTTAATAATCCCATTTGTCAAACGCAATAATGTTATTTTATCCCCAATTCAAACTTAATCTGATATACGGCATCTTTTAGAGTCTCAATCTTTGCCTTCTTCTTGGCATCGTCAAGTTCCTTTTGAGTCTTTGCCTCAGAGAGAGCAGCGTTGATAGAACCAAGTTCATCGTCTATTGCCTTTTTCAGATTGTCTAATGTTTCGCGTCTCTGTTCTTCAAGCATTTCTGTAACAGGCTGACGCATAGCATCGACTATTTGAGCATAAGCTGCGCTCTCAAGTCGCTTTTGAATTTCTTCAATCTTGGCATTCTTACCCTTGCCAAATATCATACGAAGCAAGTCAGGAATGAATCCAATAATGATACCTACTATAGGATTCAACACTCCTCCTATCATACCCAAAAGTCCCGTAATGCTCTTGTATCCTGCAAAACGGACAATAAGTTTCTCTATTCCCTTAGACAACAATTCCTCTACGATTTCTCTACTTACGAGACTTCCGGCAAGGTTTTCCGCTTGTTGAACAATTGGATTACTTTCATCCTTCAAAATCGCTTCTATCTCATCTGTCATTACATTAATGGTTTGACCTAAAACCTCCTGATATTCACCTATCTCACGTTTGAATGAATCAACAAGAACAGGGCGAATAATAGAGAGTATCTGATTATTTAGAATCTTTGCATCATTTTGGGAACAAACAACATTTGCCAACTGGTATGAGTTAAGCATCAAAGCATTATAGATATCATCGAGAATATCCTGAGCAGACCCTTCGATAGGCTGAGCGTTCACGTCATTCTGCTCTAACTTTTGCGACACCTCGGCACGTTTCTGCTCCAATTTTTCAATTTGGGCATCAAAGTTGCTTGCGTCACTGGCAAGAAGGTTTGCTTGGAACTCAAGTTGTGCTATCATCTTGTCAACATAACCATCTACTTCACTTTGGAACTTTTTCTCAGCGAATTCCTTGCCGTCAAGTGTTGCAAGCAACTGCTCCATATCACCAATCTGATGAGTCAAAGCTGATACTGCACCAACAAAAGTGTCTGATCCAATTGTACGCTGTACAAAGTCCTTAACATTGGCAAGGACTGTATTAACTTCTTCAACTGGTTTGCGGTCAATCTTAGAAAGAAGTACTGCTGCGGAAAGAGAATATTTCTTCAACTCTTGTATAAACTGAAGTGATGTGCCGGTAAGAGTACCATGCTGAATGTCCGAAACAATCACATAGAAAGTACCCTCTTGAATATAGTTCATGATGGCATTGTTATGCTCTTCTACACCAGAGTCAATGCCAGGCATGTCAACAATAACAATACCACGATCGTTTAAAGAACGAATACGTTCATTGTTTACATATACCTTTACAATATCACCAGGCTTGACGTTCAGTTCCTTGATATGGTCAATAACAGTACAATCTTTCAAGTTTCCATAGCGCCATACTTCCAACTTTTCTGAAGTAGAGTAATACAATTCGTATGAAACTGCAGTTTCCGGCGTTATGTTTGTTGGAAGTAAATCAACACCCATATAAGCGTTGAGAAGCGAACTCTTGCTCGCATTGAATTCTCCAACGAAAGGAACCTTAATATAAGAAGAATTTTTAAGTGCTTCGGTTAATTCCTCGGCTATTTTTGTTGATTCGACTTTTGCCGTACTGTTCAAAAGAGGTGTGGCAATACGATTAGCACAATCAACTTTTTTGATGTAAGTCTGTATAATTTCCATAATTTATTTATTTATTTTTTTTAACATTTCAATATATGATTTACCCGAAAAATATATTAGCAAGTACGCAATAATGAATGCTCCCAGCCATCCTATAGCAGGAATAAAACTTAATGCCAAATCTGTGACAACAGCAAAGACGATATTTACTATAAAACCTACAATGATACTACCTACATCCATTTTTCGGTTCGCGCGTTTACATAATTTGGCATACATATGCCAAAGATTGATACAATATACTATCCAATCTAATCCAAAGAGCGGCAAAGCAATTACAATAGAACCCCATAAAGCATGACTACGAACAATTTTTGCAGGATTCTTGTCAAACTTTTTTTTCTCCATATTAGGCGGATACGTCGGTGATTGCTCGCAATTATGACTACGAACAATTTCTGCAGGATTCTTGTCAAACTTTTTTATCTCCATATTAGGCGGATACGTCGGTGATTGCTCGGAATTTTTTTTTGTGATTCTACACATTCATCTTTTTTGATTACAGCGGAAGTACATAAGTTTACCAAATCCTCTATGGTCTTACACATCTTTAATTGATCGTCATTTAATCCAACTCCAGCTTCATCCTCAAAAACCATAGCAAATTTCCATATGTTATATTCCTTACAACTTACATTTTGAGGGTATGGTAGACCTTCTACGTTGAAATATTGATAGATGAATTCTCTAATATTTACTTCTATCGGACCCTCAAAAAGTCCATTTACAGATTGGCCTTTCATAATAAAAACTTACATTTGTTTTACACATAGAGATTTGAAATGTAACATAATTGTTATCCTATTCTATCAACCTTGAGATCCACCATATTGAGGCATCCTGCCTTTTTGATGTCGATGCCATAGATGCGGAAGAATGCGTCTATGACGGGCTGTCCTCCGTTGGTGGTGACGGGGTTGCTCATGCTTTGCGTGACAACTTGAACTGACATCCCCGGTTCGATGTGAATGCCGTTGACATGCTTGCGTTTCTTCGTGGTAATCTGAAATAATGCCATAATGAAATCTTTTTAAAGTTACTTCCAAAATTATCAAGAGTAAGGAAGACATACGGAAAACACATACAACTTTTTCTTTGCAAAACACGCAGATTGTCTGCAATATGTAATGGCATACGAAACAACGACAGAAAGTTCCATCGAAATTGGGTGATTTGCTTTTGCATACAGTTCAGTCATCTTACCGTACTTCCATGACCATTGACTCCAGAACAGTCTTCCTTAATTGTTAAACATGGTTGACACATACACAATAAAAAGACGTGGAGCCAGTCCCGCCGCCCGTTCCACTCTATAAAGGCCTTCGCATTGCCCGGATTGTCGAAACGAGCAACGCTGAAAG
>DCGV01000020.1:0-408 GCA_002314725.1 Bacteroidales bacterium UBA1769 | reverse complement strand
AACCAAAGCGTATAGGTACGCCTTTATGTATATATGTGCCCTAACCCGCTTTCCACCCAAAAAAGGCTTCAACAGATGTAAGACAATGCAAAGATACACTTATTTTCAATAGCACGCGCGATTTGTTAAGATTATTTTGGTGTGGCCGTCATACACGGTTTCATTTGAAATTTGCGTCAAAATTACAACATAAATGTAAGCAAACGCATAAACACGCGGGAATTTTTTTCTGCAAGCTGAAGAAATGCATGCAATAAGTAATGGCATACGAAACAACGGCAATCAGCCTCCAAACATCAGTCGTTGATGGCAGTGTATTTTACCGGTTGCATCCTTGCAAAAAAGAATGTCAAAAGCAACCCGAACAAAGCCAAAAACAAAATATTCCTTAAATCCGCAGCCTGTTTA
>DCGV01000126.1 GCA_002314725.1 Bacteroidales bacterium UBA1769 | reverse complement strand
CAAGTTAACGCATCACTAGTATTCATTCAATATGTTTCTTGTCATCCTTTCAAGAACGGGCATCATCCTGTCCAGATCCGGGAGGACGACTGAAAGTCTCCTGCAGGGCCGCATCAAGTATGAGGTCGGATTATGTCGTGGCGAAAACGCCGACATGAAAACAGGACACCATGTAATCATCCAGATTTTGTTTGGCATAATGATTCCGACAAAAGTGTCTAATACCAGAATATGCCAAATATCATTGGCGTCATATCCACGAATCAGTAAGAAATGCATCTTATACTGATTATCAAAACGCAGACTATTATCGTGCGGTTGAGGAATCAATAAAGCGATATCAAACGAATGTTCAAAATAAATCCAATAGTAAAGATGACGGGGAGAAATTAATGCTCAGTGTTTTTGGTAAGGATCATCCACTGGCAGTTAGCACAAATTACAAGAAAAGAGACGGTTCGGATTTCTCGAATTCAACTAAAGAAAATATTGAGGAAGGGCAAAAATTCTTGTCTTCTGGAATAATGAGAGGTGTTAGAAACCCATTGGCTCACGAAGAAAGGGTTGAATTAAAAGAAAGTGGATTGTTTTCAGAGGATGATTGCCTAGATATGCTAAGTCTTCTTTCCCATTTGTTTAGACGCCTGGACAGCGCTGTAAAGAAATAATTCATCGAGTACACAATAATTGTGGCAACGGTAATGTTTTATATTGTGATTCTATTACACATGCCCTTCTTGCATAACGCAGCAATAAAAATTTCTTTTGGAGGACATACTGAAGCCAAAACAATATCTTGAAATGACGGGGAAACGCCACCCTTGTTTGACCTGATAGGACCAGAATACAAGACTGAATCCTTCAATGATACCGTTGAGTTCAATCTGGTATTCTCGTAATTGTCACCATAAGAAAAGGCTAGGATGTTAACCTCATCAGTATGTTCATTTACGAATTTCCTCAAATCAAGTGCGGTACTTGACGATATGTAATCAGCCAGCAGGTCTTGAAGAACCCATATTGTTTTCCCAGACCAAGCCATTGCCGCTTGCGACTTCACAATCAATTGACTAGCCATTCGAGCCCAGACCTGTCGATAGTTAATGCCTGGCGCTATATGTGGTTTTCCCAATATTCCGTCTTCAAATGCTTGAGGAATACAACTACGTTTCTTTTTATTGCCGCCGGAGGTACTTGAGGTCATAACCTCAACAATTACTGGATTTCCAACAGGGAAGTCTTCTATATACTGCTCGCCATTTCTTACTGAAAAAGTGTGGCAACTTTCAGTCAAATACTTTTGAAGGGTATTCCAATCAAGCCCAGTAGCGCTCAATGCTTCTTCTTTCTTAACGCGTCCAAGAGGCATCAGGACATAATCGAAGGTATAATCAAAGGCGGCATCATCTTCAGAGTCGTCAGTGTATTTGACCTTTGCTTCTGACCATATTCCGAGAACAGTTCCTTTTGGATATCCACATTTTTTCAGAAGCGTAGTTTGGGTTTCGCCCTTGAGAATTTGCTCACTAGCCTTACGCCCCATATAAAGCAAACGTCTTGGGCAGATAATCCATGGTGAAGAACTTTCTGATAATTGGATAGAACAAACTCCTGACGGCACACGCGTCAGTCCAGGGAAAAGCTCGGATAATTCTGGATGGTCCTTCAAATCAATGTCGGACATATATCTATTCCCTCCACCATCACATAAACCTGATATGAATGGGCAATATGCTTTCTTGCGTGAAAGCTTAACATTCTCGCTTTGATCTGAAAGCGGATATCCTAAAAGCTCGAAGATTTTTGGCATAATATGATTTCTTTAATTTTTTCAGCGACAGCCTTTGCAAGAGGAGGCGGTACTGAATTTCCGATTTGTCTATGTTGGTCTAAATCTTTTACTGTACCGGACCTCCCACGAATGGGCCCTTTTAATATATAAGAATCTGGGTATCCATGAATCCTCATATACTCTCTAGGAGTCAAATATCTATCTTCGATTGGGTGGAAGAAAATTTCTCCACCTCTAAGTGTGTTGGATGGTTTGAATCTGGATAGCCTCAGGAACTTCGTTGTGTCTTTTTTTGTTAGGCCACAAATCTGTTCCTTTGGAAGATGAGTCTGCGAAGCTAAAGGCTGACCTTCATTGACTCCATGAATTCTTTCTCTGTCTCTCTTTGGTGTAACGTCATAGTGACTGTCTTCTGGTATTGTTATTCCTTTTTCTTTAATAATTGGCGATTTCAAATCAGAAATAACTTCTCCAACCGTAACATATGAAGGCAGGCCAAACAAACCATTGGAGTTCTCTGGGCTGTCGTTGGTTGGAGCAGGAAATTGGAAACCATTAGGTTTACGTGTAGCCACAATAAATACACGTTCCCTCATCTGAGCAACACCGAAGTCAGCAGCAAGCATTACACGCCATTTAGGAACGTATCCCAAATCTTCCATTTCTTTAAGAAAAGATTCGAATACTCCGCCGGGTTTACCTGAAAAGTCCTTGGCTGATAGAAGTCCTTTTACCTCTTCCATCATGATAGCTTTAGGTTTTAATATCCTTGCGAACCTCAGCATTTGATATATCAGTGGGCCTCTTTCATCGGCAAGCGCAAGTTGTTTTCCTATTTGCGAAAATGCCTGACAGGGAGGGCCCCCAAACAGTAAATCAATTTCTCCCCTTTCAATTGACAAATCCGATAGTAGAGTTTCTGGGGGGAAATCACGTATATCTGCATTATATACAATAGTGTTTCGAGATGACTTTTCGATATTGGCACGCAATGTGTCGCAACAATTTTTATCTATCTCTATACAAGCTAATACATCAAAACCAGCTTGTATAACCCCCACATCCATGCCTCCAGCACCGGAAAAGAGAGATATTGCCTTTAACGAGTCTACCGAATATAATTTATTTTCATTCACAATATGTACTGCGCTGACTTATTAACATTACTATTTTTTACTCATCTGTTTCACAACCCAACGGCCTCCAAGAGTCGGACCCTGCCATTCAATTGTGTATGATTCTCTCAATTTTATCATATCTCGCTTGATAGTTACAAGAGAAACGCCCAATTCATAAGCCAAATCCTGTCTACTTATGGTTGGTTTGGCTATTATTGTCTCCAACAATTTTCGGCATCTAACCAATGCGGGATTCAAACTTCCAAACTGGGGCTCATTCTGGGGCTCATTC
>DCGV01000112.1 GCA_002314725.1 Bacteroidales bacterium UBA1769 | reverse complement strand
ATAAGATTATGGCGATTGCAGACAAATATGGTATTCCTGTAGTGGAGGATGCAGCAGAGGGCATGGGTTCGCGCTTCAATGGGCATGTACTGGGCACATTCGGCAAATTCGGTATCCTGAGTTTCAATGGTAATAAGATGATAACAACTAGTGGCGGCGGAGCCCTAGTATGTCAGAACACAGAAGATGCCAACACCATCATGTGGTACGCAACTCAAGCACGAGACGCTTATCCATATTACGAGCATACTGCCATAGGTTACAACTACCGTATGTCGAATGTGTGCGCTGGAATAGGTCGCGGTCAAATGACTGTGGTTAATGATCACATTGCTCATCACAAGCACGTTCAGGAACTATACAAGGAACTACTAAAGGATGTTAAGGGTGTCACTCTTCACGAACAACCAGCAGATTCTCGTTATGATGCCAATTTTTGGTTGTGTGCTGCTACTATTGATTCCAATGTAAAGGTTGTTGGTCAGGAGAATGCCTACAAGGAGGTGATTAAGACTGCTGTAGGTGGCGCGGCCGGAGTCATTAAAGCCGTTGATAGCGCTGTAACTGATTGCCAGCCAAACGAAAATGTAGAGGCATTGCGTGTATTCATGCTCGGAAAGAAGATTGAGTGCCGTCCTGTATGGAAACCAATGCATTGTCAACCCGTTTATCGAAATGGATCTGAAGTATCAAAGATTTCAGATGGTTACAAAATTTTAGAAGGTCCCAATATGGTAGCATACTCCAACGGAGTAGCGGAATCTATCTTCAAAGTCGGTTTCTGTCTTCCAGCAGGACCTTATGTTACAGACGATGATGTTCATTACATCGTAGACTCAATCAAGGAGGCTATCGTTGGTTAATGTAATATAATTGAGGCATGAGCACTAATCAACAAAATATATTTTCTATTGAGCATTTGCATATTGAGAATTTTCGTGCAATCAAATATTTTGACAGCGATTTTTCCAATTCCCTTAATTTGATTGTAGGGATAAATGGTGCTGGAAAATCAACCATTTTGCATGCCATAGAAATCCTCTTCTCTTGGTTTGCCGCTCGAATTCGCAATCCAAAGGGAAATGGTGTGACTTTACGCAATGAAGACATAACAAATGGTAAATCACAATGTATACTTGAAGTTACCTTAAAAAATGGGACATCTTGGACAATTTTTAAACAACGTTCGACAAGTAGAAAAAAAACTGATAATAGAAGTAACTTCACCGTGATGACATCATATATCAATGATATTTTGATTCACAATGAAGATTCCCCGCAAGAAGAATTTTTACCTTTATTTTCAAGTTATGGCGTAAACCGATGCGTTGATGAAACACCTGGAAGATTGCGCAAAGATAACGCACTCTCCTGTTTTGATGTGTATAATCGTGACCTCAGCAAACAATTAAACTATAGATCATTCTTTCGCTGGTTCAATGAGAGGGAAATCATTGAGGACAAAGAATATCGGTACAACCAAAATAATTTTCGTCCAGACAATCAATTGACCGCTGTTCGCGAAGCTATTCGCAGTATTCTTCCCGGATACGATAATTTACACGTCAAATCATCACCCCATACCTTTGTCATTAAGAAAGATGGTAATGAACTTTTATTTGACCAACTATCTGATGGTGAGAAAGCGCTTATTGCACTAGTCGGTGATATTGCGAGGAAATTAGCAATGGCCCATCCGAACTCTCAGAATCCCCTAAAAGAATCTGCAATTCTTGTAATTGATGAGATAGATCTTCATCTTCATCCGTCATGGCAGAGAGATGTACTACCACGCATGAGAAGTGTTTTTCCGGAATGCCAATTAATTGTTTCGACTCATTCGCCATTCGTCCTTACAAATATCAGCAGTAATAGAGGAGAGCATTTGTTCTTGATGAAAAATGGAGAGGCTACGTTCGTAGAATCAAATATCTTTGGTCGTCAAATAACAAATATTATTCCTGAGATACTGGAAATGTCAAGTCTTCGAAATGAAGAGACACAAAAGCACTTGACAGTTGTTTTTGATTGTCTCAAAAGGGGAGATAGTACTTCGTTTGAATTTAAAGAGAACTTTGAGTGGTTGCAAGTTAATATTGACAACTCTGATATTTTATTTATGGATATCGCTCTTCAGCAAAAAATCAACGCACTCAAGAAATAAAAATGAGATATATACAACGAGACGTCTTTGCTCCTTATGAATCATATTTGAAGCATTCACAACCTGATGATTGGGACTCGGTCGATTCGGATATGAAATTACAAATTCGCCAGCACATCTTGACTGAATCGCAATTTGGTATAAGCGCATATACAGAGCGCATAATATCTAATAGAATATTTGGACTGCATATCGATCATTTTATCAAGCGGGAGTACCTTTCGCAGAAGGAATCACTCGATTATTCAAATTTCTTTGTTGATGAGCATGCCGGTGTAGAAAACTATGGAGCAGATTATAAAGATAACAGTAAAAAGACTCCAATAAAAAGCAAAACAGACAACTTATCAATTATCAACCCATCTTTGGAAGACCCGCACCACTATTTCAGTTACTCTACAGATGGAAACATATATCCAAGGCAGGGACTGACATCATCTGAAACTAAGAAAGCTAATATTACACTGCAAAGTTTCAATCTCTCACATACTGCGTTGCTCAAAGAAAGATCAGATGTAATTCATACTATCATAAACTATAAACACGGAGGCTTGACTTCCGACCAAATAAAGGAGATTTGCCTTCTTGAAGTTCCATTTAGATTCCCATTTCCATCTCTAATTGAGTATTTATGTAATGAGTGCTTCGATGTATTGTAGACCAAAATCTGTCGAAAGGTAAGAATCCTTAAAAAGTATCATACAAAACATTCATGTAAGTCACTCTATTACAGTGAATGATTTTATCAATTTTGATTTTTGATAAGGAGATTCAAAGAAACTTACCCTTAAAAAAGCATGTAAAAAAACAAACACCCATAGCAATCAGTATATTATATCAATTTTAATAGTCCAAAACTTCTTATTAAAGGGGTATCAAAGATAAATGAAGATTGAGATTTTGTTTAACTTCGGCAATTATACTCGACGAATTACGCCCTCTTTTCCAAATGATAATGTAATTGCCGAAGAAGATGAAGCAGTATGGGCAGAATATCTTACCAAGAAAATAGCTGGACTAATTACTACTGAAGCTCTAGAAACCCCAGAGTTCAAGGCTGCTCAGAATAAGGTTAATAAAGACATTGAATTGTATCTGCGATATAAGTATCAACAGGAGAAGAAAAGAGAGGACTATCAACGAAGAAAAGTGATGGGTCGTCCGAAGATTGCCTTTATCCCAAAGGGATTGACGGTTGATTATGAGAAGGAGTATGCAAAGTTCTTTGAACAGGAGGTTACATATCAACCTATAGATAGTGACGACTTTCTTTATCAGTTCCGACTGATGAATCGTTGGCAAGAGAAGTCAATTCCTCAAATTATTGAGTTGGGACGACCAGATGCTGCTTACGCCATTGCCATTGAATTGTGCAGACATATTCCTTTGTTGTTGAGTCGTAATGATCTTCAGGAATATATCAAGAGATACAAAGGAAGAATCAAGAAGTTTATCATTGAAAGTTTCTCTGCTTTGGTGACTGCGGTCAAAGCATGGAATAACGAGGAAAAACGTATTTATGTTTATAACTTTATCATTGAACAGTCAAAACAATATGGTGAGTTCCGGAGATTACAGGATACATTGATACAGATGATACCATCCGAATCTTTCACAGGAAGTCCAGTTATTGTGACTCGTGAGATGAATGATGAAGAGTTATTTGAAGTAAAGCAGGAAACAATGAGAAAAGAATTCGAGGAGTTAAAGCGCATTAAAGCAGAAAAGGAAGCAAGATCTCTCATCCCTTTGAATATGGATTACGAGTCTCGCATATTCAATCGGTGCAACATCAGCTGTGATTGCGACATCATCGCTGATTACATGTACAGTGAGAATACATACATCAAAAAGTTGGTGAATGAGGGTAAATACCAACTGGCTGCGCTCAAATTCCTGCAACTCGCTAAGTCAATGTGCCTCCATTTTATTTCAGATGAGCACTACAATTACTTCGATGATATGTATTCCCCAGAATATGCCATCAGCGACTTAATCGAATACTTTTCCAAACTTATCAATAACGGCGCATTACCCAACGAAATAGTCAATTTTCTCCATGAAGGATGGAAAGAGATACAAGACTCTGAATGCTATAAAGACTATGGAACTCCAAGCAAGCAATTAGTGTAAATCTCTAACCGACAATAAGTTCCATTCTTTAGTCTTACGGATGCCTTCTGTATGTATATAGTCGATTATCAGTCATATCGTAATTGCTATCTGCCATTGCAGATAGCTTTTTTGTTGCTAAAACTATATCCGTACAATAAAATCAATTTTTACCATACGGGTACGAGGCGACAAAGTATGGCTTGAACCACCACGAATATGGTGCGATAGGGATTGTTACAGTCGCGTATCCTTGCGTGCGCGGCGCGCGGTGACGTTTTATTACCTCCTTTGGGACCACTTGCTGCATAAGATAGAAAGGTCAAGGTATTTTAGGGGTTATTTTATCCAGATTTGGTTGGCACGAAGTTCTATGTGGTAATCGATGTTGTCTGTGAAAAGCTGACCGGTTCCGAGGCCTTGAGGTATTGAGCTGGGACCGTAAAGATAGGCGGCAAGTTTTGCGATGTAGTAGAGGCCTATGTTGCTTTCAAGGGCACTTGTTATCCAGGAGCCAATTGAGAGGTGACGAGAGAGGGCAACCCATTCTTCAGTGCCGGAAATGCCGCCATGGAGGGTTGGTTTTAGTACTAGGAAGGAGGGGCGGATGGCTTCGAGGAGGGATTGTTTTGAGGATGGGTCCTGGATTGGAATTAGTTCTTCATCTAAGGCGATTGGAATTGGAGAACGGTGGCAAAGATCCGCCATTTCGTCTATTTGACCGGCCTTTATTGGTTGTTCGATGGAGTGTATATGAAAGCGTGAAAGGTCTTGGAGCTTTTCTGGGGCTTCGGAGGGAGAGAAGGCGCCGTTGGCATCTAGACGAATTTCTATTGTTGGAAAACGATTGCGGATTGTCTCTATGAGGCGAAGTTCTTGATTCCAGTCAAGGGAACCGATTTTGAATTTTATACAACGGAAGCCGGCTTTGATTTTGGACTCGGCTTCTAAAAGCATGGTGTCAGCATCGGACATCCACACAAGACCATTTATGGGAAGTCCAACAAGACCACGGGCAAAATTGGTGCATGAAAGTTTTTCAGAGGAAAGTGACTCTAGGGCAAAGCGCAATGCAGGGTAATGATAGAGTGATTCAGGGGTTTTGGCCGAATCTATGAGGCGATAAACATCATCAAGGTTATTGTAAGCATCACGGTCAATAGAAAGATCCGGAAGCGGAGAGCACTCCCCTACCCCATTTGGTGCGCGAAGAAGAAGGACAGAACGGGTCGTGTATTCACCACGGCTTGTCCTTGCCGGCTTTTTAAAGTGAAGTGTATGTTGCTCCAGTTCTATCATATTACGGGATGGTTGGGAATTTGTCCCAATCGGGACGGCGCTTTTCTAGAAAGGCCCGACCACCTTCTTGGGCTTCATCAAGCATGTAGTAAAGGGCGGT
>DCGV01000036.1 GCA_002314725.1 Bacteroidales bacterium UBA1769 | reverse complement strand
TTCGGGAAGAAATTAAGTGCCGAACTCCTCCCTGTCGAGGTTGAGACCGAGATGGTCTGCATTTCCGGATATATTGCCAAACCGGAGTCGTCGAAGAAGAAGGGCAATCATCAGTTTTTCTTCGTCAATGGCAGATACATGCGGAATCCGTATTTCCAGTCTGCCATCATGAAACAGTACGAATCCCTCATCCCTGCCGGCGAACATGTGTCATATTTCATCTATATGACTGTCGATCCTTCTTCAATCGATGTGAATGTCCATCCTACCAAGACTGAGATCAAGTTCGATAACGAACAGGAAATCTGGCATATTCTTTCAGCAGCTGTCAATGAGTCTATCGGTAAGTTCAACAACCTGCCGACCATCGATTTCGACACTGTCGACCGTCCGGAAATTCCGGTGATGGCAACCTTGGTCAGTGAACCAAGCAGAACGTCAGTACCTCGTTCGGCATCTGCCGGTTACAATCCGTTCGATTTCAAATCACCGAACAATCCTGTCCTTCAACAGGAAATTTGGGCCGATACACTTCAAGCAAGCAGAACAGAACTACCCGCTGCTGTCAGTCAGCCAGTGACGGAAGGAGATGCCCCTCTGTGCGACTGTAACAACTCCATACAGTATCAGGGCCGTTACATAATCGTTCCGTCTCATCGTGGACTCATGATTGTTGATCAACACCGGGCTCATGTGAAAGTACTCTACGAAGGATACATGAACAATCTTCGTAACCATCAGTCCACATCCCAGCGTCTTCTTTTCCCCGAGATAATACAGTTCACACGTATCGAGGAAACCACACTGAATAACATCATTTCCGACATCGAAGCCATCGGCTTCGAACTCACGAATCTGGGTGGCGGTTCCTATTCCATTATCGGTGAACCTTCCGGTCTCGACGGACTCAACCCCATAAAGTTGCTTCATGACATTGTATATACCTCCATGGAGACAGTCGTGAACATAAAGGAAGATGTGCAGTCCAAGATTGCCAACACCCTCGCCAAGTCGGCAGCAATCGTCTATGGTCAGATACTCTCCGATGAAGAGATCCATAATCTTCTCACTCAACTTTTCCGACTTCCAATGCCCAAATACACCCCCGACGGCCATCCCGTCTATTCTTTCATTGACGATTCCTTCCTCGAAGGCCTACTGAAGAAGTAATCCCGAATCCCCCCACAATCCCTCCCCCGTCCACGCATCCTGAGTCTGCTGCAAACGCACATCCAGTCAGACGACATCTCACCTTGAGTCTGTAAGATAACTATCTTGCGCTTGTAAGATAACTATCTTACAGACTGAGTCTCCGCTCTCGTTTGACTCGTCATGCTTTCTCGTTTGACTCAGACTCTGCTCTCGTACGACTGACTATGCGATTGTATCCTCATAACCAAACCAGAAACGGTCCTTCTTCATTGATGTGTGGGCTTACTTTTCAGGATGCATCCACAACACAACACCGAATAATGGGCGTTGCAGAAGGATGATTCTCTGCAAATCAGGTATTAACGGACAGCGATATTTTTTTGTAAATGAATATTTTTTTATATCTTTGCTGGCATATTCAAAACCGAATCATTCTATGAGCCGAAAATTTAAATTCCTTTGTGCATTCGCCTTGATGGTGTTGTTCGTCAGTGCATGTAACGAGACTATCGATCGGCGTATTGTCCTTGCCGATTCACTGTCACTCCCTCGTCCTGACAGTGCAATGATGATAATGGATAGCATCGAGCCGATGAAGGGCGATTTTTCGAGGCGAGAACTCATGCGCTATGAGCTCATTCGCACCAAGATTCAGAACAGGGCATACGTTGACTTCACTACCGACTCAGTGATGAAGATTGTAGCCGATTACTATGACAAGCACGGCTCGGCCAACGACCGCATGCTGGCTCACTACCTCCTAGGTTGCACCTACCGCGATATGAAGGAAGCCCCAATGGCCTTGCAGTGCTACTACGACGCTGTGGAATCTGCCGACACACTGAATGAGGATTGCGATTACAGTACGATGATGAGTATTTGGGGGCAGATAGCAACAACACTTGATAAACAATATCTACCAATGAAAGAGTTGGATGCATGGAAACAATATCGGAAATTTGCATTGCTAAGTAACGATACTTTGAATTATATTGTTGGCTTAGAAATGTGCGTTGGAGCATACAACATATTGGCTGATACTGCAAATATATTGAGAATTACAGATAAGGCTGTTGAACTGTATAAACGTCATGGATATTATAAGCAAGCCGCAATAGCGAATGCAAGTGCAATATTTGTCTATTTAGAAAAACATAATTACAGCAAGGTCAGAGCGTTACAGCAAATATATGAGAACGAATCGGGATTGTTTGATTCGAATGGGAATATTGCCAAAGGCAAGGAGCATTATTATTGTGGCAAGGGCCTCTTGTATTTGGGATTAAACAAATTGGATTCAGCAGAAATCTACTATAGGAAATTGCAGAATTCAAGTTTCCGCTTTGATGCCTATAAAGGATTGTTGAAGCTGTACCAACAATACCAGAATATCGATTCTGTTCTTTTATACTCCACTCTTCTAAGTGATGCATATAATGAGAAAATAAATTATCAGCAATCTCAGGCAATGTACCAAGTGAAAGGTATGTATGACTATTCGCGCAATCAGAAGGTTGCTCTTCAAAAAGAGAACGAGGCTTTAAGAAATAAGATATCATTCATTTTGGTAAGCTGTCTGTTGGTGGTTGTTTGTGGTATTTCTCTTTACTATTTCAACTATTCCAAAAAGAGGAAGAAAGAAGAAATCACACAACTTACAAATAAATATATCTCATCGGTTATCCAATTGAACAAGGTATCGGAAGAACAAGTATTGATGAAAGATAACTTCTTGAGATTTCAAGATGAAAAAGAGGCTGAAGCCAAAGCCTTGAAAAATCAGGTAGCTGAACTGGAGGGGAATTTTGCAAGGATAAATATGCAGGAGAAAGTATCGGCACTTCTCAACTGTGATCTGGTAAACCATTTCAGGAGATTTGGCCAGACTGGATCACCAAATGAGATGCCAAGCAATAAAGACTGGAAGGATCTGGAAACTGCTATTGGCAACTATGTGCCATCACTTTCTGTTTTGATAAACCGAAGCAATATACTCCCTATAGACAAACAAGTCATAATCCTCACCTATCTCGGATTCAGTGCAAAAGAGATATCGGTTATCTTGGACAAATCAGCCTCAAGAATATCAAATATCAAGGCCATTACAAATGAGAAATTGTTTAACAATAGAGATGCACGAACATTATTTTCCAATCTGAGAGATTATCTGTGAAAAAGTTGTGAAATATTTATGCGAAAATAATTGTGTTTATCGTCTCGAATATCCGTAACTTTGCAACACATTTTATTTAAAACCAAATCAGTATGAAAAAGATTTCTATTATTATTGCGGTGTTTGCAAGCATATTTACAGGCATAGATGCACAGGCAGTCAAGTCGGTAAAAGTATCAAGCCTACTAAGTAAGTCAGAGGATGTAAAGGTAGATGCCGTTAGGTTTTCTGACGATGCCACTATTGTTAGCTTTGTAATAACAGGCAAGGAAAAGAACTTGACAATTTCCAAAGGAATCTATTTGGTGGACAAACATGGACTACGGCATAAATCCAAGTCGTCAAAGGGTTTGAAGAAATTGGATGGCGACAGATATGAAATGATTTCAAACAAATTCTCCTTTGTCTTTGATAAGATAGACTCTGATTTCGGATGCGTGGATGTGATAGGCGGAGAGTATTTCCGTTTTTATGGAATTCATGACAATAATAATAAGGTGTCAGTGCAGCATCCTGTAGCTAAGATAGACGAGAACGAGACAAATGCCGGATTGTTTGTTGGAAAGAAGACAATTATCACCGGAATCATACACAAGGAAGGAGTCAGGCAAGTCTTCTGCTATATGGAAAAACTCGTTAAGGAAGGTCCCACTGAGGACATCTGTACAAATATAGACAGTAACGG
Organism: Bacteroidales bacterium UBA1769; assembly: GCA_002314725.1. GTDB lineage: Bacteria > Bacteroidota > Bacteroidia > Bacteroidales > UBA932 > Cacconaster. The sequence goes on along the minus strand of DCGV01000036.1, from coordinate 5,545 downwards.
ATACTTCAAAATGGAGTTTGAGCTTGACCATCCACTGTGGACTGTGCTGACCGCAGAAAAGAACGGCAGACAGCAACTGATGTACATATACATAAGGCCAGGTGACCAACTCAATGTAGAAATATCCGAAGGCGACACCCATTACACCAATCTCAGCGGGAGGCCGACATACGAGAAACTGATGAAACAATATCCAGGAAGCTTTGACATCTGGCCGGATGACTATGTCAACAAAATGTCCAGAAAGGAGTTTGTGTCATGGATTGACAAGGAAGAGCAATTCGCCAATTCCCTTGCGGACTATATATGCTGGAAATACCAGCTATCACCATGGGAGACATATTTATATAAGCAGCAGATTCAGCTCAACTATACAGCTCACCTGCTTCGTTACAATGTGGTTCTTGATGCAAACATTCATCGAAAGGAGAACACTCACATGAATACAGAGTCCTCCGACTACAGTTTCCTTTCCCGAATGAACCCTAACGATATTTCATATTGTGCTCTCAGTTTTTACTATCCGATACTATGCCAGATGCAAAATATCGATGAGTTTAGTAAGATCAGGGGGTGGGGATTGCAGAACCTTAACTATGGCGAAGGCATGGAGGCTGGCATTAAAACCAGACAAAGTGATTGGATTAATGCAACAGCTGGCTGGGAAAGCGGTCTGTCATATTTAATGCAAGGAGCGATTGTAGTTGGGATGAATACTAGAATTCACTCAAACAGTAAAGAAAATACCGAGAAAGAGAATGAAAAATTGTTTCAACTATTCACACATCCATATTTTCTGAATAATGCAATTAGAATTGGAAACAAGTAAAACATAACAAATGCTCAGTGTCGATACAGCGTTATCGGCACTAAATTCAAAATATTGTATGTTTGATCTTTTCAACAACCTCTTAGCAACGGAACTCTACATCTCAGCAGAGGGAATAACAAAAGAGGGGAGGATTATAGTCAATGAATAAGCAATACTTAACTAATCAAATATTTAGAGTTATGAAAAAAATCATGTTATCTATGGTTATTGCGTCATTCGCAATATTATGTCTTACAACAAGCTGTTCAGAAGATGACGACTGGGCAGAAGAAGAGTATGCGACACTTGCAAATTTTAAGATGACAAGAAGTGGAGAGGGTTCTCAAGCTGGCGATAGTTTAGAACTGATTGGTACAAAAGATATAATTGGAGATGGCGTGTTGTTGTATGGCTGTTTAGCGAATGTGAATTTCAATATTCGAGTTTATCAGAATAAACATTCTTTCAATATTTTTTCAAGAGTAAATGGTTTTCAATTATATTCCACAGGACCCACTTCTCTTCCACTCAACGCAAATCCAGGATGCGAAATAGATACTTTAATTTTGTATAGAAATTATTGTAGAGTTAAGATTGATATCGTTCAGTCTTTAGACGTCCTTGCAACAAAGACTTACGATGTACAATACAATCGGATTGATTAGTATTAAAACGATGGCACGAATTCTATTCTACATATTATTATTAAAAATCTCTCTCACGGCCCTTGCTCAACAAAAGGTGGTGATGGTTATTGACGGAAGTACATCGGCTCCAATTGCCTGGGTTAGTGTACGAGGTGAAAATGGATATGGTACTGTAACAAATTTAAACGGTGAGTTTGTACTGAAGGATGGCTATAGGGGAAGATTGGTTTTATCTTCGTTGGGATATGAGACTAAAACAGTAGATGCACATTCGATTCAACAAATAGTTATGCTGTCTCCTATTTCGTATAGTATTGCGGAGACTACAATTAAAGGTATGACTGTAGATTCTCTAATCAGACTGCTTTATTTGAAATATGCCGGTTTGATGCTGAATCACACTCAGGAAAACTCTACTTATCTCTACCGCCAGACCACTGCGAATAACGGCAGAGTCAAGGAATTGCAGGAGTCTTTCTTTTCGGCTGATGCCGGAATTAGGTTACAGGGATTAGGATTGCTGTATGGGAGATATGCTGATTCGGATTCTGGTGATGATATAACACATAGAAACTTCCATGCCTTCACTTCTATTTCTCCGATAGGGAATGCCGGTGAGTTTGGCGAAGTCTGGACGGCTCCATTATGCTTGAACTATGCTGATTACTATAACGTATCGTTGCAAGTAAAGACATATAACGACAGATGCCTTTATATCCTTACATTCAAGGAGAGGAAAATGAATTCGCGTCCAATCATCATCGGAAGCCTGACGGTAGATGGGGAGACATTGCTCCCAATGAAGTTCGAAGGACAGATAAAGCATTTCAAATACCGGAACGCAATTACCAGAAACCAGAGCCCGACTTTCTCGGTCAGCTATTACGAAAAAGAGGGATATGCAAAGGTCAAGTCAATGAGTATCTCAGACAGATATATTACCAGAAAGGCTTATCCGTACAAGGATGACATGATGAGGACATATAATGTGAAGGTAGATGTGGAGGCGATAATGTATGATGTATCGGAATCAATGCCTGAAAAACTTATCGATGCAAAGGTCATCAACGGTGATGACTATCTGATTGAAAGTATCAAGGCTCTACCTTACGACTCCGTGTTCTGGGCTGAGAACCCAATCATCAAAAGGACAGAGACGGAGAGTGATGCCATCCGTGATTTTGAGATAGGTGGTTCTTTCGTGAACAGACAGCAAATACATGCAGATGGGGGTCTTTCAACACGTACTTCTGCTGAAGATGTTATTAGCAAGGTCAATAGTTTTGCTTCACTCTATCCTCATGAGAAAGTCTATCTTCATTTTGACAACACAGGATACTTCATAGGTGAGACGATCTGGTACAAGGCATATGTGGTTCAGACAGCTTCAACTCACTGTAAGCCCACAGAATTGAGCAAGGTGCTGTATGTGGAGTTGCTTACTCCCGGCGGTGACGTGATCGAAACCCAGAAGCTGCACATCGATGAGGAAGGTGGAGCGCATGGGCAGTTCACAATCGACAGCGTGCTTGTATCGGGATTCTACGAAGTCAGGGCATACACCCGCTACATGCTCAACTGGGGAACTAATGCAGTATTCTCCCGTGTGTTCCCTGTGTTCGTCAAGCCCGAAAGATACGGAGACTACTCAAAGCCTACAATCAAGCAGACCCGATACAAGGACAGATATCCCAACGTAAGGTATTCTGACTCGCTCTATCTTGCCGGTGTTGATGAGGGACTGTATTCCAACGACAGGCCAAAGACGCTGAATGTCCACTTCTATCCTGAGGGAGGTGATCTCGTTGCAGGGCTGAAGAGCAGGGTTGCGATGCTTGTAACCGATGACAACGGAAGTACATATAAAGGCAGGGGGAAGATCGTGAATGAGGCAGGAAAGGTATTCTGCGAGGTCGGGACGGATTCCACGGGAAGGTCATTGTTCGACTTGGTTCCTACCGGTGAGAAACTCTTCCTCTCGATGACCAACCCGAAGAAGAAGGTGCAGAAGATGGAACTGCCTGCGGTGAAGTCCGAAGGAACGACTATGCATCTCGACGTAGTGAGTGAGGACATATCGGTGACGCTGCATTCCCAGGGCGAAATCCTTGGGAAGGGAATCGGCTATGCCCTTATGCATAACGGTTCCATCTTCGCCTGCGACACGATGACAGCAGCACCGACAATCGAACTTTCCCTGATAAGGAGCACGATGCCCGAAGGAGTGAACCAGATAACGGTCTTTGATTCAGCAGGCAGGATACTGGCAGAGCGACTGTTCTTCATCTGTCCTAAGCCGGACAAGGCTGACAGCATAACCGTAACACCTGTATCAAAGGGACTGGGACCTGTGTCGGAGGTGGAACTGAATCTGCACACCTATCCGAACAGTACATTCTCGTTCTCCGCGATGGACTACGGTGCCATGACCGGAGGCAAACAGGGCAACGCAAAGACCTGGATGCTGATGAGCAGCGATGTGAAGGGATATATCGCAGACATAGACTATTATTTCGAAGCCGACGACGAACAGCACCGCAAGGATGCTGACCTGCTGATGATGATACAAGGCTGGAGACGGTACGACTGGGATCTGATGAGCGGAATGAAGAAGTTCGAAAAGATGCATCCGATAGAAGACCGATTGCTTGTCTATGGACAATTGTATGATTCAAACAAGAAAACACATATTGATAATGTTGAAATAGATGCTTTTCTTTACAATCAAAGTGGCCAAAGTCTTAGAGGAACAGCCTTCACGGACTCATTGGGAAGATATTCCATGAACATGCCTGATGTCAGTGGAGAATGGGAAATGCAATTGTTGACAAAAACAAGCGGCAAACGAAAGTCATACAACATAACCATTGACCGCCAGTTCTCACCTGCCCCGAAATTCATCGAACCGACAGAGACGGAGTTTACTCCTCGGACATTGACCAATTTTTTTACAGGTGGCCAAACAGAAAACGATAATAACGACCTGACATTTGCTGATAAAGTGCATGTTATTCCCGAAGTTACGGTCAATGCAAGAAAATATTGGACAAGTTCTGACAATATCCTGTGGTATGACGAGAATGCAGGGCGACGGGAGGCAACTGTATATTACGATATCCGACAGGAACTTGACAGGATTCTTGACAAAGGTAATCCAGTGCCTACAGTATTTGAATTCCTAACAATACACAATCCGCTGTTCGGCAATAGGGATTGTGCCAATCTGCCGAATCTTGATAAGACATACAATCTACCGATTGTCCTTTCAAATGATACATTATTCAGGCCAGCACAGCAGTGGGGCGGCGGAATGTCGTATGGTGGAAGAAAGATAAAATGGATTATTGACAACGGGCTTGGAATTGCAAAGAGTGACAGGAGCAACTTCTTGTTTATGGATTCAGCATCAGTGCATCTGAAGACCGTATATGAGAAACAGCCTGATTTGTTTACAGACATGATACAAAAGCCAGCATATAGTTTTGGCAGGCTATCGTTGAGTGCAATAGATTTAATCAGTGGGAAAAACCATTTCTCGGATATTGCGGATTTTCCTGTCAACATGGAAGATATCAAATCCATCTATATAGTTCCGGAAAGCAGGAATGATGAAGAAGATTGTGTTACGATATATATTTATAGAAACCACATCTTCACCACCGAAAGCCAGAAAGGCCTTCGCCGCACCCACTATCATGGCTACAACATACCAGAGACATTCAGGATGGAGGACCTGAACGTGTTTCCACCACTTGAAAACCTCCGTAGGACAATCTACTGGGATCCTAATGTCAGGACAGATGAAAACGGCAATGCCACGATCAAGTTCTACAACAACCTCTCAGCAACGGAACTCTACATCTCCGCTGAGGGCATAACAAAGGAAGGGAGGATTGTAGTCAATGAGTAACAGTGAAAAGCTGATTCTCTGCAAATCAGGTATTAACGGACAGCGATAGATCAAAATAGTGCTATTTATGAAAAAAACTATCAAATAAATTTGTCAGTCCGAAAAAAAGTCGTAACTTTGCACTCGCTTTTGACAAATGAACTAAAAGGCATCGGGGTATAGCGCAGTTGGTAGCGT
>DCGV01000102.1:3610-5020 GCA_002314725.1 Bacteroidales bacterium UBA1769 | reverse complement strand
CAGCAAAGAACTGCTGACTGCATACTGTATCCTACGTACAAAACAACCGAGGGAACCTTTTTCTTGCATCTCCTGCAAGCAAAACCATCGCGTTTGAAAATACTATACTGCGTCTCCTGAGACACGTTTGCAATCTGTAGCATAGAGAAAGATATTAGCGTAAATTATGATGAATGAGACAAATAGGTAGTCATTATCTACGTGAGGCTGTAGTGTTGAGCGGAAAATATTCTTAAATTTGCGAACCGGAATTGTATTATTTAGGCCACATGTTACTTCATCAATCTGTTGATATCAGCGAAAATGATATACTCGAGTATGATAAAAACTTGCTCGAGCTTCTTATCTGTGACCATACGACCGGACATAATATCCTCTGGGCCAGCGAAAGCTATAAAGATTTGGGAGAAGGTTATCACCCAACAGATGAAATCACTGTTGAACGTATTACCGGATCAGCTGGTAGGGTAATCCGCCCAAGAAAAGATAAAAGTAAGGGAGAACAGCGAAGCCGCTCAAGAGACAATGCCGAAGTCTTCACTCCTCTATGGATTTGCAACGAACAAAACAATCTGGTCGATGATGCTTGGTTCGGAAGGAAGGGGGCATTCAATTCTGTAAAGAATGACGGAACCATAGTTCAAGCCCGAAAAGTGATATTTCCTACGGTGGAGGGAAAAGGATGGTTTGATTATGTAAAAGATATCCGGCTTGAAATTACATGCGGCGAAGCTCCTTATCTTACAACAAGGTATGATACCGCTGTTGGAGAGTATATAGAACCGAGCAAGCGAGTTGGATTCGCCGACAGAAAACTCAAGGTTATCCGCCAAAACACAAAAACAGCGAAAGAATTTCACAAGTATGCCGTTGAGGCTTTCAAGAGTATTTACGGCTACGAGTGGCAGGGAGATAATGTCCTGTTGGCAAGAGAAAACCTGTTATTCAGTTACTGGGATAACTTTTACAGTATCAAGCAAGACGCCCCAGGGAAAGATAAAATGGAAGAGATTGCAGAAATACTGTCGTGGAATATTTGGCAGATGGATGGAATAAGCTACGGCATCCCCGGATACCAGCCGGCCGACTGTGGAATATTCCAACCTGAAGATGTCCGTCAACAATTCTGCAAAATAATGGATTGGGAAAAGGGTGAAGAAATTGAATTCAGAAAAATAATAAACGCACAATAATATGCCCGTAAGCGTACACACTCAAACCTTTGTCGTCATCTACATTTACAAGATTGACGATGAAGCTCATCGTGGAGCGTTAAAGATAGGCAAAGCCAGCGTTGACAGCATATCTGTGGATAGTTTGACAGATGACTGCGATAGTCTCCGCAAGGCTTCTCTGGAGAGAATTGACGATGAAACAATCACTGCAGCAATGGATTCAGATCTTTTGTGG
>DCGV01000102.1:3034-3561 GCA_002314725.1 Bacteroidales bacterium UBA1769 | reverse complement strand
AAAAGATAGTCTTGGCCATGACTTCTGGGACAAAGATGTCCATGATGTGCTTCTCAATTCTGGGATCAGGAGAAGGGAATTCCCTAATCTCAGGAAGAAACCGATGGAATGGTTTGATGTTGATCTTGAGACTGCCAAAGCTGCTATAAAAGCTGTGAAAGACGGCCGTCAATCACTTGAATTGTCCGCGCCAGTCAAGGCAGACAAGCCAATTGTTTTCCGAGTGGAACAAGAAAAAGCCATTACTGAAACTCTTGATCATTTCAATACTGGTGATAAGATGCTCTGGAACGCCAAAATGCGTTTTGGTAAAACCTTGTGCGCGTTGGAACTGATAAGGAGACTTGAGAAACACCAACGAACTCTTATCCTCACACATAGACCTACGGTCAGAAGTGGCTGGTTTGATGATTTCAAACTTATTAAATTCGAGAATTTCAAATATGGTTCTAAACCGAACAGTGCTGACAAAACAGGAGGAAACCAAAATATCAATGTGGGAGAATCTTTTGAATGGCTCGAAGACT
>DCGV01000102.1:159-3015 GCA_002314725.1 Bacteroidales bacterium UBA1769 | reverse complement strand
ACATGCGAAGAGTGATGGCATAAACTACATTTATTTCGCCTCAATGCAGGATCTGCGCGGGTCCATTGAAGCTGGAGGCAAATTCGATAAAGATAAGGGAATCTTCGATGCCAAGTGGGATATTGTCATCATCGATGAAGCTCACGAGGGAACGCAAACATCTCTTGGGAAAAAAGTTCTGAGTAAGTTGCAACGGAAAAAGCCGAAAATGCTTTATCTCTCAGGAACCCCGTTTAATATTCTTGACCAGTTTACGGGAGAAGAGATATATACCTGGGATTACAATATGGAGCAGGAGGCCAAAGAGAATTGGCCAGAAGAACACCCGGGAGAGAAAAATCCTTACGAGGGTCTTGCAAAACTCAACATCCGTACATATAACCTCGGGACAGCATTTGAGAAGTATACTCATACTGACGAGGATTATTTCAATTTTAGAGAATTCTTCCGTACATGGTCAGAACTCGATACCGATGCGAAGCCTGATGATGCAAAAGTCGGCGATTTTGTTCACAAAGATGATGTGCAGGCATTCCTTGATCTCCTCTGTAGAGAAGACCCTACAAGTGAATATCCTTTTGCTAATCCAGAGTTCATCAAGTGTTTTGCACATACATTCTGGATACTACCTGGTGTAAAGGAAGCCGCCGCACTTCAGGCATTATTGGACAAGCATCCCTTCTTTGGGAAAAACGGCAAGAATTACGAGATAGTTAACGTGGCCGGTGAAGGCAGTCCTGCATTTGAGGAAGAAGAGGAAGAAGAGACCGAAGAAGAAGTTAAGGAGAAGGAGAAGAAAGATAAAGATGCCCTTCGTAGGGTGAAAAGCACCATTGCCGCTAATCCAAGGACAATTACCTTATCCTGTGGACGATTGACAACCGGAGTTTCTGTTGAGGAGTGGACAGGCGTACTAATGCTTGCCGGATCGTATAACACCAAGGCTTCAACATATATGCAGACTATATTCCGCGGACAAACTCCTTATAAGAAGACTCCTGGAATCAAGTCCAACTGTTACGTATTCGATTTCGCTCCTGACAGGACCTTGACAGTAATAAACGAGTATCTTGATGAAGACTACACCAAAGGGAAGGGCGGCCATCATGAAAAGACTCACAGGATAGAAAAATTCCTAAAATTCTGTTCAGTCATTTCGTTTGATGGAAGCAAGACCGTAGAATATGATACCAAAACTTTCATTACCCGTGTCAATCAGGCATATTCCGATCACGTAATAAGAAACGGTTTCAAAGACCGCGGACTATACAAGCCTTTAAAGGATTTCACAGAAGAGGACTTAAAAGCCCTTGAAGAAATCGGAGAAATAATGCATGAACATAGCAAGAGCAAAGGCGGCAGCACTGTTGACGTGAACAGTGAGAAGGTCAAAGGGAATGGCGGCAATGGAGGAAGAAGCGGTGGATCTGGTGGCAATACCGGTGGAAGCGGACTCGGCAAGGGCACGAAGAAATCACCAGAGCAACAAAGACGTGAAAAATCCATGTCGGTTCTGCATCAGATATCTATCAGACTTCCAATGATGTTGTTTGGGGGCATCAGCAGCATAGAGGCGCTTACCCTCAATAAATTCATTGACAGCATAGACAAGGCCTCATGGGAAGAGTTTATGCCTAAAGGTCTTACCCAGGAACTTTTCAAAAAGATTTCTCATCTCTATGTCAATGATTTGTTTGTAGCAATTGCAAACAATATCCTTGATGAGACAAAGAAAGCAGAGGCTCTGAATGTCACAGACAGGGCAAGTGCAATGGCCCGTATTCTTGCAAACTTCCATTACCCAGATAAAGAAACAGTCCTTACTCCGTGGAGAGTGGTCAATATGCATATGAGTGATTGTATCGGTGGATATGATTTCTTCAGCGAAAAGCATGGTACAAAGGATTGGCTTTCAGAGCCACGACTTGTAGATAGAGGGCAAGTAACCAAGAATGTTTTTGATGATGAGAATACAAAGATTCTCGAGATCAACTCAAAGTCAGGGGTGTATCCTTTATACATGGCATACAGCGCCTTCAAGTTCCAGCAGGAAGCACAGAAAAACGGGCTGTTCGGCTCCTCTCACGCTCTTCCTGACGAAGATATCTGGAAGAGAGTTGTGGAGAATAATATCTACGTCATCTGCCAGACTCCTATGGCAGCAAAGATTACCCATAGGGTGCTTGCCGGTTACAAGGATATAAAGACAAACACTCTATATTACCCGAAACTTTTCGATGCTTTCAAAGATGAGAAGAAGATGCAGTCATTTTGCAAGAAAGCAAGGACCGGGAGCAATTACAACGAATCAAACACCTCAAAGGATATGAAGTTCAACGTCATAGTCGGGAATCCGCCGTATCAGGTAATGGATAATGGCGCTGGAGCGAGCGCAAGATCTGTGTACCATTATTTCGTTAATACAGCAAAAGCGCTATCCCCGAAATACATCTCCATGATTATGCCGGCACGTTGGTATACTGCCGGTAAGGATACAAAAGATATCGAAGCTTTTAGGACAGCAATGTTCAAAGACTCAAGAATCAGCGTTCTGCATGATTTCATCAGTTCATCCCAATGCTTTGAAGGTGTTGAAATCAAAGGTGGTGTCTGTTATTTCCTCATTGATGAGAGCCACAAAGGTGATACCAATATTGTGACCCACAATTCTGATGGGTCTATAATAGACACAAATAGACCGATGATTGAGAATTGGGCGGAAAGTTTCATCAGAAATCCTAAGATAATTTCCATTCTCAAGAAGGTGAAAGGAGTGAAAGAAAAGAGTTTTATGGATATTGTAAGTTCTCGAGACCCTTTTGGCTATGACATAAGACAGCCAAATAGTAAGAAAAC
>DCGV01000102.1:0-131 GCA_002314725.1 Bacteroidales bacterium UBA1769 | reverse complement strand
TCCTCACAAATATAGTCTTGAAAAAACAAAAGATGCTAACGTTGAGTTCTATTATAACGGTTGGAGAACAGCCGGGCCTGGCTACGTTTCCCTGTCAACAGTGAAAGAGCATATAGAATGGGTTAAACAAT
>DCGV01000070.1:2756-2932 GCA_002314725.1 Bacteroidales bacterium UBA1769 | reverse complement strand
CATCGTCTTGAGCCACTGTCAGATTGAAAAGACCCCGGGCGTATGCATAAGCTATATCACGGTCTCCGGAGAAGGACCGGTGTACGGAGGACAGCTTGTCCAAGGTGACCGATAGGGATTCCGCATCGTCTTGAGCCGCTGTCAGATTGAAAAGACCCTCGGCGTATGCATAGGCT
>DCGV01000070.1:0-2717 GCA_002314725.1 Bacteroidales bacterium UBA1769 | reverse complement strand
ACGGAGGACAGCTTGTCCAAGGTGATCGATAGGGATTCCGCATCGTCTTGTTCTACGGTGAGATTGAAAAGGCTTATTGCGTATGCCAAAGTAAATGTCCTATTATTCTTTTCGTGTGCCCGATCTTTAATCTTTTCAGCAAAACCTTCATTTTTTAGCATTGCGGATACAGATAAAGACAGCATGATACTTTCATAAAATTCCGAAATATTTCCATCAAGTTCGCCACTGTTCTGGGTATCGTCTGCAGCAAGGAATGCATCCAGAAAATCATCTCCAATGTGTGTGCCGAAATCTGACAACAACAAAGACATGAAGAACAAGGCACTATAGTTATGATGCCATCCTTTGCAAAACAAAGTAGAGTATGCCCATTTTCTCAACCGATCATCTTTGGAAATCAGATACTCCAGCACGGAATACTCTCCGAACAAATCCGGCTTCAATGGGACAAAGCATGTTGAGTCATCTAAAACTCTGATGATGTTACATCTTGAAAGTATGTTCCTTGTTTTGTCATCATTGATATCGGCACATTTCTTTATTGCATCCCAGACCTCACGGAAACATCCAACAGGTTTAATATCACCTGTTTCTGATTGTTCAAGTGGCTTTTCAGAATCAATCTGGCCAAAGACAGTCGATATGAACAATGCTTTTCGTAACAGGGCATAAAAATAAATCTCTTTGTCAGACTCTTGTAGATTATGTTTAATGCCGTGGAATTGATTTAGACCATGAAAACGTTTGCGAATTTCCTCATTGATGATAAAAGCAAGCACCGAATCTTCAGTTGTATTACCACCTTTAATTGAATAGATAAATTCCGCGGCAGCCAAAAGGTAAAGTGTTCGCTTCTCTTCCGGATCTACGCTATGAAAACGACTAATCACCTCATCAATGATATTCTCTCTGATTCCCGTGTTATGTATCCGTAATAAAAAACTCCTCACGATTGCCCTGCTTACCTCATCATCGACAGGAGACAGTCTCAGGAATGAGTAATATCCATTTGGATTATAGAAACTGACTCTGATATTTCGGTCGCCTTCTATGGATTTTATCCATGAACATCTGTCGTAATTGTCACCATCCCTCTCCAGAATGAGCAGCCTGGACCGATTGAAATCACCTGCCTGATTTTTAGTCGCATGATTTATAAACTCTCCTAATTGTACCGCATAACTATTTCCGTAGTCGGCGATAAATAGAGTCGGATCTTGCCTAAACGTATTTTCCGCCATTTCCACATCTCTACAGTTGCTTATCCAAGAGACTTTTAGATTGGCATCAGAAGAAAACTGAATTCTATTTGCAAATTCATATGCCAATCTGCTCTTTCCGCTACCTCCTGAGCCACTCAGCACCCACCATTTGAAACCCTCCCCTTTTGTAAACCGTAAGAGTTCGTCCATTTCCGTATCGCGTCCCAGCAGACGGGTTGAATTGGATTGGTAATGGAAAGGGGTATTCTTATCCACACTGGAACTGCATGTCCGCTCCTGAAGATCTTCAAGAATGGAACGGACATGCAGACCGATCTGACTGTCATTAGGACAAAATATGGGTCTGATATTGTATTGTTTCAGCCTCTTTGACATTTCTTCACGTCTGCTATCCTCGCATGGGAGAATACAATAATGATCCGCGCTTGAATTCCCTTCCTCGTTAAGATCTTTGAGAATACCCAAAAAGCCGTCCTCTACAAGACTGCTGCCCAGAAACAGCAGATGATGCTTGAAGAACAGGTCCTTTAAATGTTGGACGAGAACCCCTTCGGGCTTGTAATTATTGCCATAATCATCTTGTGTGAATACGAGCACCCTGTCATTGGCCGTTTCTTCTACCACGTTACCATGGGCTTTATATAGGAAATGAGAATATCCTGTTTTAAGTTTATTTAGGGCTTGAATGAATTGGTCTTCATTGTCGGGAGATATGACTGATGCGAACTTATGTAGTTTTCTTTCGTAGCATTCTTCGAGAATTCTGTCATAATTCGTGGTGATGACCATGGCCTTAGGAAAAAGGTCAGGAATCATCCAGGAATTTGTCCTATAGATCTCTGTGCCATTCTTTATCTTTTCCTCCTCGTTGCTGATGACACGTCTCAACGCATCTTTGACACTGCCCTCCTTGCCAATTTGACTAATCTTTTCCTGAATGTCGCCAAGGGATTTGATTCTCGTTTTCATACCATCCTCGACATGGAGATTGTCAGCAACTCTATCAACAAGTTCTGACCACCCGGGATAAATGGGGCATGACATTCCTGCGCCCACAAAAGGAATAACCTTGTTGCTTTGGATTAACTTAATCAGTTGATTGACATTCTGCTCGTTTATGTTCCAATCAAGGATACTGTTCATAACTGTGTGGTATTACGACGTCTACTGTCCGTAGCAATAAATTTGCTTTGAAAATTGTTCTTGTAAATATACAAATAAAGATAAAGATTTACCGAAGTCCCTCCAGAAATTCAACTGATGATAGCCGACGTATTGATAACTGCACCGGACGAAAAATCTATTTTCAAAAGCCAACTTTCTGCATCGGACACGGGACATAGTCCTCAGTGCCTTGTGGAAGGCATATATTCAATCTTCTTGGGATCATTGTCAGGCATCTCTTCAGTAACGTCATTACAGTATCCGGCAGGGAAGACCAGAGAAAATAAATATGCCTGATGAGAATTTTGTTTAATTTTGCCAAGAGGA
>DCGV01000084.1 GCA_002314725.1 Bacteroidales bacterium UBA1769 | reverse complement strand
CATTTTCATTCTCGTGGACGACTTGAAAAGTCATGGATGTTTCTATTTAAAAGAGACCGAAAAATACCAAAAATTACCAGTACTCAAATTCAACACTATGCGAGGAGACACATTAAATACCTCTGATATTATTAATAATCATTATTCATGTGTATTTGTATTTTTTCACCCAGATTGTTCACATTGCAGGGAGGAGATAAATGACATAATGACAACATGCATAACAAATAATAAAATTAAGTGGATTTTTATTACGACTGCTTCTCCCATAGACACAGAGCCATTTTTCAGCACTATTTCTCCATTGCTTCCAAACAATGTATACATTATTTCCGAAGATGATTACCCACAAGCTCACATTCTATTTGATGTTTCATCACCTCCTGCGGTATTCATTTTTAATACCAATGGGCGCTTATGTTGGCATCGCAAAGGCGAAATACAAAAAGGACTCATCGCTTCAATTGTTAATCGGTGAAAAATAGCAAATACATAAAATCTTTTGTAGCTCAACAAAATTCATCTGATTGTGGGGCAGCTTGCTTATTAACCTTAGTACGGTACTATGGTGGAGATTATTCATTCTACAGAATAAGAGAAATTTGCGGAACGACGAATATTGGTGCAACTTTACTTGGCCTGAAATATGGTGCAACATGTATTGGCTTTACAGCACAGGGAGCTGAAGCAAACGGAATCTCTGACCTCATTGAGCACAGCAAGCCTTGTATTTTGGCAGTAATAGTTGACATGACTCAATTGCATTATGTTGTTTGCTATGGGTTAGTGAACGGCAAGTTCATCATTTCAGATCCAGCAAGGGGAGTGTTGGAGATGACTGAATCGGAACTTGATGCTATCTGGACAAAGAAATGTCTATTGCTTGAACCTAACGAATTGTTCGAGAGGAAGAAAACCATATCCAATCGCAAGGAAAAATGGCTGCTCTCACTCATAAAAGAAGACTTTGGAATTCTCGGAGCCAGCATCGCCATTGGACTCGTAATGTCCGTCCTCGGGATGGTGATGGCCGTCTTTTCTCAGAAACTTGTGGATGATGTTCTCCCTTCTCATAATACTTCAAAATTCATAGCAGGGATTGTCTTTGTTTTTATTATCCTCCTAGCTAACGTGGTCATTTCCGCTTTGAGGGACAAACTCCTCATCAGCCAGAGCCGAAACTTCAACAACAGGATTATCCGTTTCTTTTTTGGAAAACTTCTCAACCTCCCGAAGGCTTTCTTCGATACCCATAAGACCGGCGATATCGTAGCACGTTTGAACGACACCCGGCGGATTCAATCCGTGATAGGCACTATTGCCGGGGAGACGATAATCAACATGCTTGTTCTGCTAGTCTCTATAGCATTCCTTTTTATCTTTTCGTGGAAAGTTGCACTTGTCGCAGTGCTTTGTATGCCTGTATATTACTGGATTATTTCAAGGAACAACAAGCTTGTCATATCCCAACAACGTGATGTAATGGGCTCGTACGCAATGACCGAGAGTGGCTTCATCAACACCATTGGGGGAATATCCGACATTAAGAGTTTCTCTCAACAGCCAAGTTTCCTGAAACTCAATGGGGCACTATATGAAACTTTCCAAAATAGAATCTTCAGCCTTGGACAAACAAAGATAAGCATAGGTATTTGGGCGGGGATAGTCGGCTCGGTAATTCAGATAGGAATCATCGTTTTGTGCTGTATTCTAGTATTCGATGATGCGATGACCACTGGTGAATTGATTGCTATTATCAGCATCTCCGGGAGCTTGTTTCCTGCTGTCGCAAATCTAGCTCTAGTGATGATTCCGATAAACGAGGCTAGGGTTGCATTTGACAGAATGTACGAGATTGTGGATGCCAAGGAAGAGGTATCGGCCAACAATGATGACAATAATGAACTGACAACAGATTGCCTTGAAACCAAGAACCTTTCATTCCGATTAGTAGGCCGCAGACGCATATTTGAGAAAATATCATTGAAATTCAAAAAGGGCACCATCACCTGCATTGTCGGTGAGAGCGGATGCGGTAAAAGCACTTTCTGCCAGGTGTTGGAGAGATTCTATGTTCCGGAGGAAGGTGAGATTCTTCTAGACGAGATACCTGCACCGTCAATACCTATAGATAAATGGCGCAACCTTATCTCTGTAGTACCACAGGAAATATACCTTTACAACGGCACTGTACTGGAGAATATTTGCTTCGGAAAAATCCCAAAAGATATTAATGATGTCGTTTATTTCTGCCAGAAATATGGCTTCGACAAGTTCATTGCAGAACTTCCTGCCGGGCTTGCAACCCTTGTGGGAGAAGAAGGTATCAACCTTTCCGGAGGACAGAAACAATTCATCGCCTTCGCACGGGCATTGTACAAGGGTGGCAGTATTCTCATCCTTGATGAAATGACTGCTGCAATGGATCGCAGAACAGAGAAGCATATATGCACCTTGCTGGATTTCTTGCGAAAGGACCATATTATCATCTTTATCACACATCGTCTAGAAACGGCAAGTAAACTGGGAGACAATATCGTTGTCATGGAAGCAGGCAAGATAGTAGCACAGGGCTCACATGAAGATTTGATGAAGTCCGAAAACTTTTACAGCGAATACTGGAAATCATTGATATAGTAATATATGAAAGTGTTTCGCAGCGTTATTCAGTCAATTCGACAGAACAGACTACGGTCGGTCCTGTCCGGTTTTGGCATAGCTTGGGGAATTTTTCTGCTTATTATTTTCTTAGGTGTTGGATGCGGATTCAAGGATGGAGTGATGAAGATGTTCAACACCTTCGCCCAAAAGAGCCTTTTTGTGTATGGCGGTCAGACATCAACAGCTACAAAACAGCTGAACAAGGATACACAAATTGTTTTTTACAGGGACATAGTTGATCGAATCAGAGAGCGTTACGGTTGTGTAGCATTCAGTTCTGTTGAGATGACGTCTCCAACACTTACGCTTTCTTGTAATGGAAAAACTACCATCGCGTCAGTCAAGGGAGTTGATGCAGACTATATTAACATCCGTATTCTTGGTGTCAAGACGGGGCGGGGCCTCAATAAGATGGACAACTACAGGCAGAGGAACGTGACAGTCATAGGCGAAAGCATCAAGAACGTAATCTTCGGGAATCAAGATCCGATTGGGAAGAATATTGATATAGGAGGAATTCTGTTTATGGTAATAGGCGTGCTGTCTTCTGATGACCTCTTCTCGATACAGGAAAGGAATTCTGTATATGTGCCGGCATCATCATATGTGAATAATTTCAACTCGGAGGGTAAGTTGTCTTCCTTCTGCATATCCCTCTCTCAGAAAGCGAATTCATCTGAAATTGAGAAGGATCTCAGGGACTATCTGGCCTGGATATGCGGTTTTGATCCAGAAGATGAGCAGGCTGTCTATATCAGCAATATAGAAACGCAGACGTCTGTATTTGAGAGCCTTTTCCGCGGACTTGAGGCGTTGATTTGGATAATTGGAGTCTGTCTGCTTCTGAGCGGGATAGTAGGTGTATGCAACGTAATGCTAATAACCGTGAAAGAGCGCACAAGTGAAATAGGTATTCGCAAAGCTGTTGGAGCCACATCCAGATCGATAATCTCAATGGTAATGGCGGAATCCGTGACTATTACGTTCATAGCCGGTTTTGTGGGCATCGTACTTGGAATGCTTGTGGTAGTGCTCGCAAACAAAGTTATGCTACCTATGTTGGATACTGATATAATGAATAATCTACAGATTAATGTGCCTGCAGTTGTTGCGGCCTTCATCATACTTTGTCTCTGCGGTGTTTCCGCAGGTTTACTTCCAGCGCTTAAAGCTTCGCAAATAAGCCCGGTGGATGCAATGAGATACGAAAACAGGGGTTAATATGAAAATATTCAACGCAATAGCAGTGATGGTGTTCATAGTAGCTGTAGGTTTCATAACCCACAGTCTAATCAAAGACTCTGAGAAAAAATACTATGCAACTACGACAGCAGAAATGTCAACAATTGAGGAGAAACTATATCTCTCTGGTTTCGTTTATCCAAGCAAGGAGATAGAGGTGAAGTCTCAAATATCCGGTGTGGTGGATGCTGTGTATGTCAGTGTTGGTGATGCAGTAAAGGAAGGTGACCCTGTAGCCTCAGTCAGTCTCGTTCCGAACTCCTCTGAGGTAGAGCAGCTTAAGAGCAACGTCAATGTCGCAAGGATTAACCTGACTACTGCAAAGGCAACTTATGAAAGGCAGGAGCAACTGCTTGAGAAAAAAGCAATATCTAGGGTTGAATTTGAGTCAACACAGAAGGAGTATCTCACTGCTCAGGAGAACTATTCAACAGCCGTGAAACAACTGAGTCTACGGCAGAAAGGAAAGGATCGGTCTAACAATATTGTCCGTTCAAGCACCTACGGAGTTATAATAGACATACCGGTTAAGGTCGGCTCGTCTGTTGTTGAACGGAGCAACTACAATTCCGGCAGTACTGTCGCTACCATAGCAGGAACCGACCTCTACATCTTTAAGACCTATGTCCCGGAAATAAATATTGGTAGCTTGAATATAGGGATGCCAGTGAAAATCTCTTTGCTAGCATTTGAACATTTCGAAATTCCGGCAGTGATAACGAAGATATCTGCGAAAGGTGAAATTCAAGGTGGTTCAGTGAAGTTTCCCATTGAAGCGGCCTTTGCGTTGAATGAGGACTCAATGAAACTTCGTTCAGGCTTTTCAGCCACAGGAGAAATACTGCTGTCCTGTGTCTCCGATGTACTTACGCTACCAGAAAAGTGTATCAATTTCAAGAGTGATACAACATACGTCTATGTGACTGACAGCCTGAAGAATAAAGTAATTGAGAAAAATGTCACGCTCGGAGTCTCCGATGGCGAAAAAGTTCAGATTGTTGAAGGCATTACCACTGAAGATAATATCATCACAAACTACCATGATTAATCTAAGAGGAATATATAAGTCATACGTCACTCCGTACGAGACACTTCCCGTTTTGAAGGGTATTGACCTCCATATCGGCAAAGGGGAGTTTGTATCTATCATGGGGGCATCCGGTTCCGGTAAATCCACACTTCTCAATATACTAGGTTTATTGGACAAGTTTGATGAAGGAGAATATATTCTTGCGGAAGAACAAGTAAAGGGTTTGATTGATGACAGAATGGCTGCACTTAGAAATGAAAAGATAGGGTTTGTGTTCCAATCGGCTAATCTTATCCCTTATCTAGATATACTTGACAACATCATTCTTCCTTTGACTTATAGAAAAATGTCTGAGAGGCAGATGCGAAGCGAAGGAGAAACTCTTTTAGAGAGTTTTGGACTCATTGACTGGAAACGTCATTACCCGAATGAGCTATCCGGAGGTCAGAAGCAAAGAGTGGCTATTGCCAGAGCAATCATTACTAGACCGGAAATCATTTTAGCTGATGAGCCTACGGGACAACTGGACTCCGCCACTACCGAATCGGTGATGGATTTACTAACACAAATCAACAAGGAAACCAGGAGTACTCTTGTAATAGTGACTCATGAACAATCTGTTGCTGACAGAACGCAGAGAATTATTCACATTAAGGACGGAGTGGTATGCTGAAAAGGACTCTTACAATAATTGCTTCACTATTATGGTCAGTCTTCTGCATAGCCCAAACTAAAGTCTGGACTTTGGAAGAATGCATTGGATATGCCGAGGAACACAATATTGATATCCGGAAACATTCTTTGTTCACTGACAAGTCTGAACTCGATTTACAGGAAAGGAAATGGGCTTTTGTGCCGTCACTTTCCGCTTCATCAGGATACACGGCATCTACAGGACGCGTTCTTGATCCTACAACTTATCAGTTTGTCCAAACAAATCTCACGAGTAACAGCAGTTCATCAGTTGAAGGAAGTATAGCATTGTTTGAGGGGGGACGGAAGCTGAAGAACTTCGAAAAATCAAGGCTATCACTCAAAGCTTCACTTCTGGAAGAAGAGTCCGTGAAATACAATCTGAAACTAAATATCATCGCTGCATATATGGACGTGTTGTGCACAATGGAACAGGTTGAGATTGCTAGAAAATCCGCTGGACTCATAGAAAAACAACTCAATCGCTCTCAGAATCTTCTTAATGCAGGAAGCATAACAGAATCCGATGTTCTACAATTGCGCTCTCAACTATTCGCCTCAGAAAATGATATATCTTCCGCACAGCAGTCTGAGAAGATGGCGAAACTCACCCTTTGTGAGATGTTGGAAATAGAGGATTACGAGTCTTTCTGTGTAGCAGATTCCTTGATTGTTGAAGATAATATGGCAGTTGACAATATTGACGCGGCCATATACAATAATCCAGAATACCAGATTGCCTTACTGAACCAAAGCATTGCTGAAGCGGATTATAAAATTGCAAAATCAGCATATTTCCCTTCATTGTATCTATCCGCAGGCTACGGAACAAGCTGGTCTGATGCTAGAAAGAAAACCATCCAGAGTCCGGATGGTACAATAAGGTATGAAACATATTCATTCTTTGAACAATACGCCGATAATGCGAGTGCATATATGTCTTTTGGACTGAAAATACCGATACTTTCGGGACTATCGGTAAGAAACACCGCAAAGCGTGCCGAAGTATCAATAAAGGAAGCGAAATTGGTAGCGATTGAATCTTATAAACAGGTGCGCAAACAAATCCTTCAGACCCAGATAGATTGTGATGCAGCAAGGGACAAATATCTTCGTGCACAGGAAGAGGTTAATTATGCAGAAGAGGCACTGCGCCAGATAGAAGAGAAATACAATCTTGGAATGACTGACTATCTTAGCTGGAATACTGCTCTTGTAGAGTATTCAAAAGCGCTATATTCTGCATCAAAACAGAAATATGTCTTTGTTTTAAGATGTGCAATACTTAAAGCTATTATTCAAATATAGGAAATACTGATTATCTTTGTTGGTCGGGACAGAGAGCACCAGTATATTATTCATTTATTAATCGATCAATCCGACTAAGATCACATTACACATTCATTATGAAGACCCTTTCTTCAGAACAAATGGTAGCCATCGAGGCTGGTAAACAAACCGTTGGGGAGTTTATGTGCGGAATCGGACAAGGCGTAACTGCCGTCGGTGGTGCGCTCAATGCTGCTGGAGTAGCATTCTGCTGCCCTGCTGCTGGTGCTGCTTATGCAGCAATTGCTATTGCAACATTCCTTTGTTGCTAAATGATTTGGGGGCTGGCTTTTCAGCCAGCCCTTGTATATCACAGTATTGTATGAAATTATTAAAAGCTATTTATAGTTGTAGATTTGGGAAAGATCATATTGGTCTGCTCATAAAGTGTTTTTCTACTATTAGTTGGACTTTTCTTTTGGCTATTCTTGGAGGATTTTGCGGAGTCGTTGTGAATAACGGTTTCTTTTCAGAATCTGCTATAGAGTTATTATCAATTGGCATTACATTTTTAATAATTACATTGAAGGATAATGACCATGTGTTTTCCCTTCCAATATGTCCACTTATTTCACATAAATGTATGGCCATTTTCAGACTTCTGAATGCAATAGTATCAGCCAGCAATATTATACTTCTTTGCATTCTGGTTCCGTTCTATTTTGTCATTCATGGGAATCTTGGGACTTTTGTTTTTTTCGCAAACTGTATCTTTTCAAACATAATCATATCGTTGATTGCGCTTAATTTAGAACCATTCTTTTCCAAAAATAAACGGGTGAAATTGATTATCTTGTTTCTATCCATATCCTTTTGCTCGTTTATTGTATTATCTCGCACATCTGGCTTTCTCCCGGTGGTTGATGTAACTTCAATTCATCTTTTATTAATTATTCTGATTCCTTTCGTCTGCCTGTTGCTAATAGGCTCGTATTATTGGATAAGGAATTATTATCCGGAATTTTATAACTCTGGAGCATCAATTGTAAAGACAGACTGTTCTTATAAAATGCGTGGGGTTCTTGCTGCTACTATACCAATTATTGTAAAGCAGTATTTTAGATGCCCAGCTTACAAGAAACTATATCCATCGGCATTTGCTCTTCTGCTTATTGGGGCTTTTTTATGTAGACTTGATGGAACAGAATATATAGGTGCTACTTTGTTTACTAGTGCATATGCTCTTTCTTTGCTCCAATATTCTTCATCGTCGCTTTCTAAATCTCCGGATTTATTGTTTTCTGGGCCTTATGTATGTCAAGGCTTTTTATATGCTTTCTCTCTTATTAATGTGATAGTGTCTTCTTTCTTTTGCATATTTATTACATTATACATTAAGTTTGTTACATGCAAATCAATCATTCCAGTATTTTCTATTTGGGGGCTTGTTTGTGGGCCAGTATCCAAAATCATTTTGACAAGTGCAGTGTTCCCAGTCAAAGTTGACCTTTGGTCCCAAAATCCTGATATAAACCGAACTCCCATACAAGTGTTTACCACCGCAGTTTCAGCGTTTGTCATTTTCATTACAGCAATGCTAATTCAATACAAGACAGTTGAATCTTCTGCTATTATAGGAATTCTTTCTTTAGTTAGTTTCTTGACATATCATAGGCATATATCATTTCTTGAAACGAAAATGTGTCAAAGAAAATATATTATTATTAATTCATTAAGATAAATGAATATAATTGAAATTAAAGGTCTCCAAAAACGATACAATACCTTTTCATTAAACATTCCCGAATTGTCCATTAAAAAGGGTGATATAGTAGGATTTGTCGGCAATAATGGAGCAGGTAAGACCACATTATTTCGTTTGTTGCTTGATTTGATTAGACGTGATTCTGGCGAAATATTAATTGAAAGCCAGGAAATATTGAAAACTGAACAATGGAGAAGAAATACAGCTTGTTTTCTTGACGATGGTTTTCTTATTGATTACCTAAATGTAAAGGAATTTCTAGATTTTAAGGCTAATATATACAATATGTCTACTGAATTATACGAGGAATCAATAAGCAGTTGGAATGTATTATTTAGAAATGATAAATCTGTCTATGTCAAATTAATTAAAAATTTATCTACTGGAAATAAACAGAAAGTTGGCATTATCTCAGCAGCCATGTTAAATTCCAAAATCCTCATCTTAGACGAGCCTTTCAACTATTTGGATCCATCTTCTCAAGTTGATGTAATGAAGCTTCTAAAAAGACAGAATAGCGATCGGGAAACAACCATTCTTTTGTCAAGTCATAATCTTGAATACATATCTGAAATATCATCTAGGGTTATCCTCCTAGAAGAAGGTTCAATTAAAGCAGATTTACAAACGGGAAGCGATAATGTGATTGCCTCGCTTAAAGATTATTTCAACTCTTGCTCACATATTTAACGTGAGTTCGATGAAATATAA